>NZ_JBOBDQ010000037.1:0-57136 GCF_050586565.1 Pseudomonas sp. WC1 | reverse complement strand
TCGGCACGGGCGCGGTCAGGCTGTCCGCCTGGCGCGTGAGGCAATGCGGTTGCGCGAAAAAGCGATCAGGCGCAATCGAAGTGCCGAGCTGATCCGCCATGGTGACTGGCACCTGGATCGAGCGCTGTACTGCTGGAAAAACATTCATAAGCTCGGATTTCCAGAGCTGATTTCGCGTGTTCTGCATGAGTTAGTGGCTGCAATTGACGCATACATGCATGCCGCTGACGGAGTGCCAGAGCGTCCGTTTACGCATCTGGCTGCCTTGATCGATGGCGAAAGTCTGCAGACAAAATTAGCGAAAAGTGGTCAAAAATCGGCCAAGTGAGGGGGTGGGGCAAAATCTCTACAGCTTTCGTCTCTCTCCACCGATCGCCCAGCCTTTTTCACACACCCGCGAAATTAAAAAAAATCGCATTCCAGAAAATCGGGAGGCCTGAACGATGGGGCGACCCGCGAAACCTACCGCCCTCAAGCTGCTGCAGGGCAACCCCGGCAAGCGAAAACTCAAGAAGGACGGCCCCGCGCCGGCGCCGCTGGCGGAAACCCCAGACGCCCCGGAGTGGCTGGGGGAATGGGCCATTGAAATGTGGGACACCATTGCGCCGTGGTTGACCCAGACCGGGATCATGACCCGCACCGACACGCACAACCTGGCGGTCTTCTGCGCTGCCTATGAGCGGTGGCGGCTGGCTGAGGAAGAAGTGGCCAGCAAGGGCATCACCGTCGTGGACGCCAAAGGCGTGCTCAAGAAGAACCCCGCCTGCACCGTGATCAATGAGGCGCTGCGTCAGCTGGCCAGCTTCGGGGCAGCCCTCGGGCTGGACCCGGCCAGCCGTGCGCGCCTGATGGGCAGCGGCGGGCCGGAAAAACCAGAAAACCCGTTCATCGTGCTCAAAGGAGGGCGGGCCTCTAAGTGAGTTAGGACATGGCCAGCTACCCGAACGTAAACGCGGCGAACAAGTACGCCCGCGACGTGGTGGCCGGCAAGATCGCAGCATGCAAGTACGTGCGTCGGGCCTGTCAGCTCCACCTGGATGACCTGGCCAAGTCGAAGAAGCGCAATTTTCGCTGGACCTTCGACCGCGACACCGCCGAGCAGGTGGCGGTGTTCATCCAGCTGCTGCCGCACGCCAAGGGCAAATGGGCGGCGCTGCGCGAGCTGATCAAGCTTGAGCCGTGGCAGCTGTTCATTTTCTGCAGCATCTTCGGTTGGGTCGACAAGAAGACCCGCCGCCGGCGGTACCGCGAGGTGTACATCGAGGTGCCGCGCAAGAACGGCAAGAGCGTACTGGCCGCCGGCGTCGGCCTGTACATGCTGGTCATGGACGGGGAGTTCGGCGCCGAGGTGTACTGCGGTGCGACCACCGAGCGGCAGGCCTGGGAGGTGTTCAAGCCGGCGCGGCAGATGGTGCGACGGACCCCCGAACTGGTCGAGGCCTTCGGCATCCAGGTTGCGGCAAAGAACCTGTCGGTGATCGGCGACGAAAGCAAGTTCGAACCCCTGATCGGCGACCCCGGCGACGGCCAGTCACCGAGCTGTGCCATCGTGGACGAGTTCCATGAACACACCTCGGCCGCGCTCTATGAAACCATGCTGACCGGCATGGGCGCCCGTGATCAGCCGATGATGTTCGCCATCACCACGGCGGGCTACAACATCGCCGGGCCGTGCTATCTGCAGCGCGCCCAGGTGATCGACAAGCTGGAAGGGACGGTGCCGAACGATGAGTTGTTCGGGATCATCTACACGATTGACGAGGACGACGACTGGAAAGACCCGGCGGTCCTGCGCAAGGCCAACCCCAACTATGGCGTCTCGGTCGGGGCTGAGTACCTGCTGAAACGCCAGGCTGATGCGACGCGTTACCCGTCACGGCAAAACGCGTTCAAGACCAAGCACCTCAACATCTGGGTAAGCGCCAAGGAAGCCTGGCTGAACATGGCCGACTGGGAGGCGTGCGGCGACCCCACGCTGACCCTGGATCAGTTCCTGGGCCAGCGCTGCTGGATCGGCATTGACCTGGCCAGCAAGTCGGATATCTGCGCGGTGTCGCTGGTGTTCCTGGACAAGGTGGAGCTGGTCCCGGGGAGCGGCAAGTGGGTCAACCGCTGGACCATCTTCTGCAAGTCGTTCTTGCCCGAAGGCGCGATAGAGCGGGGCGGCCCCAACAAGGCCGCTTACGAGGCCTGGGCCAACGCTGGGTTGCTGGAGGTGTGCGACGGCGAGGAAATGGACTTCGACCTGGTGCGCGACATGGTGGGCGAATTCGCTGGCATGTTCGACGTGCAGGAAGTGGCCTACGACAAATGGCGCGCCACCCAGCTGGCCCACCAGCTGCAGAAGGACGGCGCCGAGGTAGTCGAAATGGGCGGCGGCGTGGCCAGCATGAACCTGCCCATGCGCGAGCTGGAAGCGGCGCTGCTGTCCGGTCGCGTGCGCCACTCCAGCGACCCAGTGTTGGCCTGGCAGGCTGGCAACGTTGTGGTGCGTCCGTTCAAGGGCTGCATCACGCCGATGAAGGCCGACGAAGGCAAGACCGACATGCGCAAAATCGACGGCATTGTCGCCGCGCTGATGGCGATGAACCGCGCCATGGTCAGCGAATTTGAGCCGGAAGGGCTGTTGGCCAGCCTGACCGAAGACGACCTATTAGCTATGTGAGCCCCTACGATGAAATGGCTTCCTGAATCTATCGGGACGGCAGGCTTTTGCCTGTTCGTCGCGGGCCTCTACGTCCAGTTTGGGGCGGGTGTGGCCCTGATGGTCGGTGGCGGCCTGCTGGTGGCCGGCGCCGCCAAGGCGGTGTGGCGATGATCCTGGGCGCGATGTTCGAGCAGCGCAGCAGCTTGGAAGTGCCCAGCACGCCGATGAACAGCAAGGAGCTGACCGAATACCTGTTCGAAGGGCAGGGCATCAGCGTCAGCCCGGCTTCGGCCATGCGTCTGACGGCGGTGTATGCCTGCATCTACGTGCTGTCCAGCTCCATGGCCCAGTTGCCGCTGAGCGTGTTGCGCAAGGTCAACGGGCGGATCGAGGTGGCCACCGACCACCCGGCCCATTACCTGCTTCACGATGAGCCGAACACCTGGCAGACCTCTTACCGCTGGCGGGAAACCAAGCAGGCCCATGTGCTCGGCTGGGGCAACGGCTACACCCGAGCAGTGCGCAGTCGTCGCGGTGAATTGCTGTCGCTGGAAATGCATGAGCCGCAACACACCGAGCTGGTGAAGAACGGTAATCGCTGGGTGTACTCGACCCAGGATGAAGACGGCGCGCCGCTGGCGGTGTCACCCGAGGACATGATTCACCTGCGCGCCATCGGCTCGCACCGGCGCATGGGGATCAGCCCCATCCGGCAGAACGCCGACACCATTGGCCTGGGCATGGCCACGGTGCGCTATGGCAAGGAGTTTTTCGAAGGTGGCGGCCGGCCGACTGGGCTGGTCACCGTCAGGGACGGGAAGCTGGATAACACCAGCTGGGAGCGCCTGAAAACGGTTTGGCGCGCCGCCGTGGAACGGCTCAAGCGTTCGGACAACAAGACGCTGCTGTTGCCCGCCGACCTCGATTACAAGGCGCTGACCATCGCGCCCGAGGATGCGCAATTTCTCGAGACTCGCAAGCTGACCCGCAGCGAGATTGCCAGCATCTTCAACGTGCCGGCGCACATGATCAACGACCTGGAAAAGGCCACGTTCTCGAACATCAGCGAACAGGCCATCCAGTTCGTGCGCCATACGGTCATGCCGTGGGTGAAGAACTGGGAGGAAGAAGTAAACCGCCGCGTCTTCACCCGCGCCGAGCGCATGGCCGGCTACTACGTCAAGTTCAACCTGGCCGGCCTGTTGCGCGGCACCCCAAAAGAGCGCGCCGAGTTCTACCGCATCGCCATTCAAGACGGTTGGATGAGCCGCAACGAAGTGCGCGTGCTGGAAGACCTCAACCAGCTGGAAGGCCTCGACTCGATGTTGCTCAACGTCAACACGCAGTTGCTCGGCGCAGACGGCAAGCCGTTACCCGTAACGAAGCAGGAATAACCCATGAGTGAATTCGAACAACGCATGCTGCAGGCGCAGCATTGCGAGCTTCGTGCTGTCCAGCCGGATGAGCAGGGCAGCGCGCCGAAGATCGCCGGCTATGCCGCTGTCTTCAACCAGCGTAGCGACCTGCTGGGCGGCACCTTCGTGGAAATCATCGCCCCGGGCGCGTTCGATGACGTGCTGAACCAGGACACCCGAGCGCTGTTCAACCACGACCCGACCTACCTGCTGGGCCGCACGGCCAGCGGCACGTTGCGCCTGACCGTGGATGAGCGCGGCCTGGCCTACGAAATCGATACGCCCAATACGCAGACCATCCGCGACCTGGTGGTCGAGCCGCTGCGCCGTGGCGACATGAGCGGCAGCAGCTTCGCCATGCGCGTGGCCAAGGGCGGCGATACCTGGCACGAGGAGAAAGACGGCCTGATCGTGCGCACGATCTTCAAGATTGCCGAGCTGCGCGACGTAGGGCCGGTGGCGTTCCCGGCTTACCCCGACTCCAGCGCTGCCCAGCGCTCCCTGACTGCCTGGAAGCAGGCGCAAACCGAAGGCGACGAAGCCCGCGCACATTTTGAGCGCGAGGCCCGCGAGCGCCTGCTTGACCTAACTGAACTGTGATCCCAAGGGGGAGCTATGACCCTGCAACAAATGAAAGAAGCCTATAACAAGCTGTCGGCCGAAATGCGCTCGCTGCATGACACCACCCCGGACGACGGTTGGACCGGCGAAGTCCGCGCCAAGTGGGAAGGCATGAAAGCCGACCTCAAGGGGCTGCGCGAGAAGATCGAGCGTGAAGAAGAACTGCGCGCCCAGGATCAGAGCTTTGTCGAAGGTCTGGACCGTGAGCGTCCGGCCGGCGCCCCGAAGAACGAGGCGGAGGCCGAGCAGCGCAGCGCCTGGGATAACTGGGTGCGTCGCGGCCTGGAGTATCTGACCCCCGAGCAGCGTTCCGTGGTTCTGGAAATGCGTGCTCAAGGCACCAATCCGAACGAGGCGGGTGGTTTCACCGTGCCGACCACCCTGCAGGCCAAGGTGATCGAATCGCTGGTGACCTATGGCGGTATTGCTTCGGTGTGCCAACTGCTGCAGACCGACAACGGCGCGCCCATCGCCTGGGCCACCAGCAACGGCGGCGAGGAAGAAGGCGAGCTGATCGGCGAGAACAAGCCCGCCGGCGAAAAGGATGTCGAGTTCGGGATGGGCACCATGGGGTCGCACACCATCAGCTCGAAGATCATCCGCGTCTCTGAACAGCTGCTGCAGGACTCGGGCATTGACATGGAAGGCTACCTGGCCGGCCGTATCGGTAAGCGCGTGTCGCGTACCCGTAACCGGCTGATCGTCCAGGGCACCGGTACCGGCGAAACCGCCGATGCGCCGGCGCAGCCGAAGGGCCTGGAATACTCGACCCCTCAAGGTGCCATGACCGCCAAGGCGACCGCCTTTACCTGGCAGGAGGTCAACAGCCTGATTCACTCCGTTGACCCGGCGTATCGTGCGGCCGCCAAGTTCCGCTTGGCGTTCAACGACAAGACGCTGCAGGCGATGGAAGAAATGGTGGACGCCAACAATCGTCCGCTGTGGCTGCCCGGCATCGACAGCGACCGTCCGGCCACCATCCTCAAGCATCAGTACGTGATCGATCAGGCCATCGCCGATATCGGCGCCGGCAAGAAATTCATGTATGCCGGCGACTTCAACGAACTGGTGCTGCGCGCGGTCCGTAGCCTGACCCTCAAGCGTCTGGTGGAGCGTTACGCCGAGTACGGCCAGGTCGGCTTCCTGGCGTTCGTGCGCTTCGGCCTGGTGCTGCAGGACACGGCCGCTATCAAGCACCTGGTGGGCAAGACCGCCTGACAGGAGGGTTGCCCATGCTGACGCTTGAGCAGATCAAGAGCCATTGCAAGCTGGAGCTGGACGAAACCGAGGAAGACACGCTGCTGCAGGCCTACGCCCGCGCAGCGCGTCGCCAGGTCGAGAAGGACAGCGGCCGGCGGTTGTACTGGGTCACGCTGCCGGCCGACGCGCCGGCAGACGCGACCGGCGATGAAGCCTACCTGCGTGGGCTGCTGCCGATCGATGCGCCGGAGAACGCGTTACCCGTAACGGATGACGTGGCGCTGGCCATGCTGCTGTTGGTCGCCCACTGGCATCGCAACCGCGAGCCGGTCACCGAGTCGACCAGCAACGGCACCAAGGCGCTGCCGCTGGCCTATGACGCCCTGGTGCAGCCTTACCGCTGGTTTACGCTGTGAGGGAGCCGGAAGCGGGCGAACTGCGCACCCGGGCGGTGGTGCGCATCCGCAACGACACGCCCAGCGGTTCCGGCCTGGACTCGCATTTCGAGGTAGTGGCCAAGCGGTGGTGCAAGATCGAGCCGTTAGGCACGGCCACCTACACCGGGTCGGTGCAGACCGGGACGACCATTACGCATCGCATCTACTGTCGATTCGTGCGGGACCTGGACACGCGGCATGAACTGGTCGCCGGCGGCCGGGTGTTCCGCGTCAAGCGGGCTACCGGTATGCGCGGGCGGCAGGTGTGGTCGGTGATCGAGGTCGAGGAGCTGCAGGCGGCGAATGCGCCGGCGGGAGGTGGCCGTGGCCAACTCCGTTTCGATTGACGGCTATCTGCATGTCGAGGGCTTCGACAAGTTCGACCAAGAGGCCTTCAACAAGCGAAAGATCCGCGCTGGCATGCGCAAGGTTGGCCAGCTGATCACAGGCCGGGCACAGATGAATCTAGCGCTCGGCGGTGGCCAGGACGGCTACCCCGTAAACCGTAGCGGGGCCACCACCGACTCCATCGGCTACAAGGTGTCGCGCTCGGGCTTTCTGGTGCGTGTCGCACCCAGCAAGACCGCGAGCATGAGGGCCTTCTATCCCGCTTACCTGCACTACGGCGTGCGCCGCAAGAGTGGGGGCGGGTGGCGGATCAAACCCCGCGACAACTACATGACCGACGCCCTTGTCGACAGCCGAGACGAGGTGCGGCGCATCCTGCAGCAGGCCTTTGCCGCCGCGCTGCTCAACTGAGCACCTGACATGAAAATCACGCCTGTGATCGAGCAGCTGCGCGCCTATGCGCCTGGCTTCGAAGGGCGCGTGGCCGGCGGTCTGGATTGGGACCCGACCGCCGACAGCGCCAAGATGCCCCCGCCGGCGGCCTATGTGATCGCCGTTGGCGACTCGGCCGACGAGCCGCAAGCGCAGAACGTTTACACCCAGGCCGTGCGCGACGTCATCGACGTGTGTGTCGTGCTGCCGACCGATGATGAGCGCGGCCAGTCGGTAGCCGACGTGCTGCACGACGTGCGCGCCCAGCTGTGGCGTGCCCTGGTGGGCTTCGAGCCGGACGACGAATCGGGGCCGCTGCTGTACGACGGCGGTCAACTGCTGCTGCTCGACCGCGACCGCATGGTCTACCGCTATCGCTTCTATGCCGACTTCCAGCTCGGCCGCTGGGAGCAGACCGGCGAAGGCAAGCCGCAGACCTGGCAGGAATGGCAGCTGGGCGGCCTGCCAGCCCTGGAAGGCATCGACACCCGTTTGGACTTCCTCAACCCCCTGAAAGACCCCAACGTCGACGCCCCCGGGCCAGACGGGCGGGTCGAGTTCACCATCCGTGAGGACTTGAACCCATGACCACGATTCACCTCAAGCCGGCACCGGGGCGCGATTGCCCGCTGCCAGATCAGCCGGGCAAGTACCTGCCCGCCGAGGGGGCCGTCGTGCCCCGAGACGCCTACTGGGAGCGCCGCCTACTTGACGGCGACGCCCTGGAACAGAAGACCACCACCCGGGGGAGCAAAGCGCGATGAGCATCGGTTTCAGCAACATCCCCAGCGACATTCGCGTGCCGCTGTTCTATGCCGAAGTCGACAACTCCATGGCCAACAGCGGCGGGTCCAGCCTGCGCCGGCTGATCGTCGGCCAGGTCAATGACGACGCCGACAGCGATGAAATCGGCCGCCTGGTGCTGGTGTCGAAGACCAGCGACGCCAAGGACATTGGCGGCACCGGCTCGATGCTGGCCGCTATGCATGCACGCTGGCGGGCCATCGACGTGGCCGGCGAGGTCTGGTGTCTGCCGCTCAAGGTGGCCACCGGCGCGGCCGCGACCGCCACCGTTACCGTAACGGGCAGCGTCGCCACTGCCGGCCTGGTCAATCTGTACGTGGCTGGCCAGCGTGTGCGCGCCGATGCCGTCGTCGGGGCCTCGGCCGAGGCCGTGGCGGCCAGCTTGGCGGCGGCCATCAATGCCGCCATTGACCTGCCGGTGACGGCCACGGCCGCCGCCGGCGTGGTCACCCTGCAGGCCAAGTTCAAGGGCGAGCTGGGCAACGATATCCAAGTCCAGCTGAACCGCCTGGGGCGCGCCAATGGCGAGACTACGCCGGCCGGCCTGACGCTGGTGGCCACGGCCATGACCAACGGCGCCGGCACCCCGGCTGTATCGGCGGCGTTGGCCGCGCTGGGCGACGAAGAATTCGAGTTCATCGCCCAGCCCTGGACCGATGCCGACACGTTGGGCGCCTGGAAAACCGCCATGGACGACAGCGCCGGCCGCTGGTCTTGGGCGAAGCAGCTCTATGGCCATGTGTACAGCGCGCAGCGCGGCACGTTGGGCCAGCTGGTCGCCGCTGGGCGCCTGCGCAACGATCCGCATGTCTCCGTGCATGGCTTCGAGCGCGGCGTACCGCAGCCGGCGTGGGAAGTGGCGGCGGCCTGGGCGGCACGTACCGCTGTGTTCATCAGTGCCGACCCTGCGCGACCGACGCAGACCGGCGCGTTGACGGGCATCGACCCGGCGCAGGCGAGTGACCGTTTTACCCTGACCGAGCGGCAATCGCTGCTGACCAGCGGGGTGGCCACCGCCGTCTACAACGGCGGCAGCTACCGCATCGAGCGTGCCGTGACGACCTACCAGCGTAACGCCTACGGCCAGCCGGATGACTCCTACCTGGACAGCGAGACGCTGCACCAGTCGGCCTACGTGATTCGCTACTTGCGCAGCATCATCACCAGCAAGTACGGCCGTCACAAGCTGGCCAACGACGGCACGCGCTTCGGCCCCGGCCAGTCCATCGTCACGCCGAAGGTGATTCGCGGCGAGCTGGTCGCGGCCTATGGCGCGCTGGAGCGTGAGGGCATTGTTGAGAACGCCGAGGCGTTCAATCAGTACCTGATTGTCGAGCGCGACCCGAAGAACCCGAACCGCCTGAGTGTGCTGTTCCCGCCGGACCTGGTGAACCAGCTGCGAGTGTTCGCGCTGCTGTACCAATTCCGCCTGCAGTACCCGGACGCGGCGTAACCCTCATCGTTCAACCCCAGCCCGCCCTGTGCGGGCTTTTTTATGGGAGTGCCCTTTATGGGTCAGAAAGTCGCGGGCACCTGTTTTATCAAGGTCGACGGCGATCAGCTGGTCATCACCGGCGGCGTGGAATGCCCGCTTTCGGACAAGAAGCGCGAAACCATCACGCGGGGTCATTTCAAAGAAGAAGACCTGATCCCCTATGTGGTGGTCGACGCGGTGAAGACCGCTAATTTCCCCCGGGCCAAGCTGGCCAATGGGATCAGCATGACCATCACCGCCGAACTGGCTGACGGTTCGGTGTACGTGCTGAGCGGCGCGTATCTGGTGGACGAAATCAAAGTGACCGGCGATGACGCCAAGGTCTCGCTCAAATTCGAAGGCATCCAAGGAGACTGGCAGTAATGACCACTGTAACTCACACCCTCGCTACCCCAATCCAGGCCCATGGCGAAGAAGTCAAAGTGCTGACTCTGCGTCGCCCCACCGTGCAGGAATGCCGGGCCATCAAGGTACTGCCCTACAACGTTGGCGACAGCGGCTATCCGGTTATGGAAGTCGAGGCGGCGGCCAAGTACATCGCCGTGTGCGCTGGCATCCCGGCCAGTTCGGTGAACCAGCTCGACCTGATTGACCTGAACAGCGTTGGCTGGACCATCGTTGGTTTTTTCACGCGCCAAGATTCGACAGCCTCGGAAAGCTGATCGAGCTGGCCTACGACCTCGCCTGGTGGTGGAAATCCACCCCGGGCGAGGTACTGGGGTGGACCCTCGACACGCTGTTCGAGAGTGAGGAAAACGCGTGGCGCATCAACGCGCTGAAAGGGGGAGACGGTGGCGGATAAATTCCAACTCAAGGCGCTGATCACCGGCGTCGACAAGCTGTCACCGGTGCTTAACGGTGTTCGCAAAAACGCCGCGGTGCTGCGCAAACAGCTGAACAGCTCGGGCCTGGGCAAGATCACCTTCGGTGAGGCCCTGCAGGGCGGGGCGATTGCGGCCCCGTTCGTCATGGGTGTGAAAGCGGCCATCGGCTTTGAAAGCGCCATGGCCGACGTTAAGAAGGTGGTCGACTTCGAGTCGCCGGCGCAGTTCAAGGCGATGAGCGATGACGTGCTGAACCTGTCCGAGCGTCTGCCCATGGCGGCCGAGGGGATTGCCAAAATCGTCGCTGCCGGTGGCCAATCGGGCATTGCCCGGGAGGAGTTGGCCAGGTTCGCCGAAGACGCTGTGAAAATGGGCGTCGCCTTCGACCAGACTGCTGAGGAGTCCGGCAGCATGATGGCGACATGGCGGACAGCTTTCCGCATGACCCAGGATGGCGTGGTGGAGCTCGCAGACCAAATCAACTACTTGGGGAACACGGGGCCAGTCAACACCAAACAACTGTCCTCTATCGTGACCGAAGTGGGTGCACTGGGTGAGGTGGCTGGCTTTTCTTCGGCGCAGATCGCGGCTATCGGCGCCACTATGGTGGGCGTGAAGCAGGATGTTGCGGCTACGGGCATCAAGAACTTCATGCTGGCCATGACCAAGGGGACGGCGGCTACCAAGTCGCAGGCCGAGGCCTTCAAGTCGCTGCGCCTGGACTCCAAGCAGGTCGCAGAGGGCATGCAGAAGGATTCGCAGGGCACCATGCTGGACCTGCTCAAGCGGATTTCCGAGGTCGACGCGGCCAAGCGTCCGGCGCTGCTGACTAATCTGTTTGGCAGTGAGTCGGTGGCGGCTATCACCCCGCTCTTAACCAACTTGAAGCTGCTGAAAAGCAACCTGGCCAGTGTCGGGGATTCGACAAAGTATGCCGGCTCCATGGAAGGGGAGTACACGTCGCGGGCGGCGACGACGGCAAACGCCCTGCAGCAGTTGCAGAACCGGGTGACCCGCCTGGGTATCACGGTCGGTAGCATGCTGCTGCCCCCGCTCAACGACTTCATGGCGACGGTGGGGCCGATCATCAGTGGCGTGACCAGCTTGGCCGGGGCGCATCCCTGGCTGATCAAAGGGCTGCTGGGTGCGGCGGTGGGCTTCACCGTACTGCGCTTGGCCACGGCCGGGGCCTCGGCGGCGCTGGCCCTGATGAACGGGGTCGCGAGCATGAGCCCGGTGGGCATGATCGTCCGGGGTATCGCCATTGCCGCCGGTGTGCTGATTGCCAACTGGTCGACCGTGGCGCCGTACTTCCAAGCGGTATGGGACAAGATCAAGGCCCCGGCGATGGCGGTGTGGGAGTGGATGAAAACCGCTTTCGCCTGGTCACCGCTGGGCCAGATCGTCGCCAACTGGGAGCCGCTGACGGCGTTCTTCGGCGCGCTGTGGGAACTGGTCAAAGCCCTGTCGGTGCCGTTCTTCGACTTCCTCAAGTCGGTCTTTGACTGGTCGCCGCTGGGTTTGATCATCAAGCACTGGGAGCCCATCACCGGCTTTTTCAAGGGGATCTGGGACAAGCTGCGACCCATCATCGAGCCCATGATGAAATTCCTGGGCTTCGACAGTGAGTCGAGCGGCGACGGCGTGATCAGCGCGGCGACGGCTAAGGTCAACGACTGGGCCGAGCAGCAGAAGGCGCGCAACGCTGCCGGCGAGCCGGTACCGGGGGCGCTGGTCAAGCCGATGGCGCAGCCGGTGCAGCTGATGCCCGAAGCCACCAGCGTGGCCAGCCTGATGCGTGCGCCGAATCAGCCGGGACCGTGGGCGGCGATGCCGCTGTCGGCCTCGCAGATGGCCGAGCATGCACAGGAAAGCCTGGCCAAAGGGCTGACCCCGCAGGAGGCGGCGAAACGCGCTGAAATAGGCCTGCTATCGCGTCCTGGGCAAACCAGTCTGTCGGCGCCGGCACCCGGTGCCCTGGCCGCGTCGCGGGGTTCCCTGGTGCAGCAGGCGGCCCAGGCAAGCAAAGCCCAGCTGGAAGGGCAAATGGTCGTGCGCTTCGACAACGCACCGCCGGGCATGCGGGTGGAGCAGGCCGACACCAACCAACCCGGGCTGCAGGTCAGCCCACAAGTGGGCTACCGATCCTTGGGGAGGGCGTCATGAGTACCTGGCGGGATCAGCTGCACCCGGCCTCATTCCGGGGCGTGCCGTTCCACGTCGACAGCGACAGCATGCCGGCGGGACGGCGTACACAGACGCATGAGTATCCGCAGCGGGACAAGCCCCTGGTGGAAGACCTGGGCCGCGTCACGCGGGAAATCAAGCTGGCCGCCTTCGTGATAGGGGAGGACTGCTATTTCCAACGTGACAACCTGCTCAACGCCCTGGACAAGCCCGGGGCGGGCGAGCTTGTCCACCCCTGGTATGGCCGGCTGACGGCCACCGCGACGGTCTGCAGCGTCAGCCATGAGCGCCGCGAGGGCGGCATGGTCCGCTTTGACCTGGTGTTCGTGGAGGGCGGCGAGAAGGGCTTTCCTGCCGGTGTGCCGAACACGGCGCGGCAGCTGGAGGACTCATCGGAAAGCCTGCTTGAGTCGGCGATTGCCCGGTACAAGGCCGCCATGGCGGTGGTCAACCGGGCGCGCCTGGCAGTGGTCGCGCTGCAGAACGGTGTGGCCGGGGTGCAGATGGCCATTGCCTCGGAGCTTCGCCAACTGACTGGCCTGGTCAGCTCGGTGGAGGCGCTGGCCGACATGCTGATCAACGCCCCGGGCAACTTCGCGGCGATGATCCGGGGGCAGTTCGCCAGTGTCGGCGGCAGTTCACGGTCATCGGGCTATCGCTGGGGGCCGTCCAGCGTGGGCGACTCGGCCAGCCTAGAGGCCGATCCGGAGTTTGCCCGCACCGTCGCGGCGCTGCCCGAGGCGACGCCGGAGTTTTCCAGCTTCGCCGAGTCCGGCCGGGCCATCACCGGCCAGGTGGAGCAGGCCCGCCAGTTGGCCAACGCGCCGCCACCGGCCGGAGGAACCGACACCGCCGCCGTGGTCACCGCTGCCCGCGAGCTGGTGCGCGATGCGCTGATCGTGTTGGCCGTGCGCGAGGCGGTGGCCATGCCGGTGGTGCAGGCGCCCGAGCCGTTGACCGGCTTCGCCACCTTGGAGCAGCAGGTGGTGGCCCCGATTCAGCGCCCCGAGGTGCCGGTGACTGCCGACGTGGTCGCGCTGCGTGACGCCATCAGCGACGCCCTGTGGCTGGCCGCCCTGGCGTCGCCGGTCGAGCATGTCGAGCGGCTGGAGGTGGTGCGTAATCAGGTGCGGGCGCACCTGACCGAAGTGGCCCGCGCCGGCGTGCGGCTGGCCGAGGTCACCACGCGGGAAAGCCTGCCGGCGGTGGTGCTGGCGTACCAGCGCTATGGCGACGCCACCCGCGCCGAGGAAATCGTTACGCGTAACAAGGTGCAGCACCCGGGCTTCCTGCCCGTGGGCGCGCTGACCATCGCTCGAGAGTGAATCCATGGACAACCAAAATGCTGTCACGCTGAGCGTGAACGGCCTGGACTATCGCGGCTGGAAGAAAGTCAGCATCAGCGCCGGCATTGAACGCCAAGCCCGGGATTTCCGCCTGGGCGTGACATGGAGCTGGCCGGGCCAGGTGCAGGAAATCCCGGTGCGCCAGGGCAACCGCTGCGAAGTGCGGATCGGTGCCGACCTGGTGCTGACGGGTTGGGTGTTCGGCACGCCGATTAGCTACGACGCCCGCAGCGTCGAACGGTCGGTCGCCGGCCGCTCGCTGACTGCCGATCTGGTGGACTGCTCGGCGGTGAACAAGCCCGGCCAATGGCGCGGGCAGAGTGTGCAGAAGATCGTGCAGGCCCTTGCCGAGCCCTACGGGGTGCGGGTGCTGAGCGAGGTGGCGGAAACCACCAAGCTGGCCGATCACCAGATCGAGCCGGGCGAAACCGCCTTCGAGTCCGTCGACCGCCTGCTGACGCTGTCGCGGCTGTTGTCGACCGATGACGCCCGGGGGCGGGTGGTGATCATCAAACCGGGCAGCGCCGGCCGCGCCGTCGACCGCCTGGAACTGGGGCAGAACTTGTTGACCGGCAGCGCCGAGTTGGATTTCTCGGGGGTGTTCTCCGAGTACCGCGTCACTGGCCAGCGCTCAGGCACCGACACTGACTACGGCGCGGCGGCTAGCGAAGTAAAGGCCGGCGTCACCGATCCGCGCGCCACCCGGCGCCGGGTGCTGCTGATCCACGAAAGTGGCCAGATGACCCCGGAGCTGGCCCAGGCGCGGGCGAACTGGGAGCGCGGGAGCCGCATGGGCAAGGCGCTGACCCTACGCTACAAAATCCAGGGATGGCGGCAGTCCACCGGCGCCCTGTGGGTACCGAACATGATCGTGCGCGTGGTCGACCCGCTGATCGGCATCGACCGCGACATGCTCATCAGCGAAATCGAATACGTGCTCGATGACGCCGGCACCGTGGCCAACATCGTTGTAGGGCCGCCGGATGGCTTCGACCCCGAGCCGAAAGACCCGCACAAGTCGCGCAAGCTCAAGAAGGGCGGCAAGGCCGACAACTTCGAATACCTCATACCCGCCGACTGGAAGCCTGGCCAATGAAACCCATGAGAAATTTTCTCGCCCGGGGCGTGGTCGCCCTGGTCGATGCTGGCCGCAAGCTGCAGGGCCTGCAGATGCGCCTTACCGCCGACGAAGTGAAAGACGGCATGGAGCACTTCGAGCCCTACGGCTTTACGTCCAACCCGCTGCCCGGCGCCGAGGCGCTGGCGGCGTTCCTGGGCGGCGACCGCTCCCATGGGGTGGTCGTCTGCGTCGCCGACCGGCGCTTTCGCCTGCAGGCGCTCAAGAGCGGTGAGGTGGCGATTTACACCGACGAGGGCGACTGCCTGCACTTCAAGCGTGGCCGCTTGATCGAGATCCAGACGCTGACGCTCAAGGTCAAGGCCGAGACGGCCGTGGAGTTCGATACGCCGGTGATCCGCACCACGGGCCAGATCGTTTCCAAGGGCGACCAGATCGCCGCCGGCGTCAGCCAGGTCAACCACCCGCACGCCGGCGTGACAGTGGGCACCCAGCAGAGCGGTAAGCCGGTGGTGACGGCATGACGCTGCTCGATGCCGAGTCCGAACGCGCCTGGCAGCGCGCCGTGGTGATCAGCCTTTTGACCTGGCGGCGCGCCGAGGCCGGCGACCTGCTGGACGATGACCAGCGTTACGGCTGGTGGGGCGACACGTTCCCGACCCTGGCCAATGACCGGATTGGCTCCCGCCTGTGGCAGCTGCGCCGGCGCACGCTGACCGACGACACGGTGCGCACGGCTGAGGCGTTCGCCCGCGAGGCGTTGCAGTGGGCGGTGGATGACGACCGGGTGAGCGCCGTTACGGTAACGGCGTCGCGCAAGGTCGACCGCCTCGACATGCAGGTGCGGGTCGGCCTGCGCGATGGCGCGGTGATCGATGTTCAACTAGACAACCTGTGGCAGGTGATCAATGCCGTTTGAAATCCCAACACTGCCCGCCCTGGTGGCCAGGGCGCAGGCCGACTTGGCCGGCGGTAGCGCTCTTGTCCGCTCCGACGCCGAGGTGCTGGCCCGCGTACTGGGCGCGGCGTCGTCCGGCCGCTACGGTCACCAGCGCTACATTGCCGACCAGATCCTGCCGGACACGGCCGACGACGAAACCCTGCTGCGCATGGCCCAGGCGCGGCTTAAGCGCGGACGCCTGGAGGCCGTGAAGGCGAGCGGGGCGGCCACCTTCACCGGCGCCGCCTCGGCGCTGCTCGACGCCGGCACGCTGCTGCAGCGCGATGACCAGGTGCTGTTCAGGGTGCGGGCCTCGGTCAAGCTGACCGGCACCGAAGGCGTGGCCCAGGTTGAGGCCCTGGAGCCGGGCGAGCTGGGCAACACGCCGGCCGGCACCCCGCTGCGCGTGGTGTCGCCGGTGCTGGGGGTCAATGACACGTTCACCGTGGCGGCACCGGGCCTGACCGGCGGCACCGAGCAGGAGAGTATCGAGGCGCTGCGCGCTCGGGTGATCCGTTCGTACCGGGTTATTGCCCACGGCGGCAGCAAGAGCGATTACGAAACCTGGGCGCTGGAGGTTGCCGGGGTTACCCGGGCCTGGGTGGTGCGGCACTGGATGGGGCCGGGCACGGTTGGGGTGTTCTTCGTGCGCGATGGCGATATCGACATCATCCCCAGCGCCGAGGCCCTGGCGGCCGTGGCGGCGTACATCGAGCAGGAACGGCCGGTCACGGCCGAAGTGTATGTGCTGCCGCCGGCAGAGAAGCCGGTGCAATACCAGCTGTCAGTCACACCGGACAGCAGCGCGGTACGTCGCGCCGTGGAAGCCGCCCTGGTGGACCTGCACAACCGTGAATCGGAGCTGGGCGCCACGCTGCTGGCCACCCACATTGGCGAGGCTATCAGCGGCGCCACGGGTGAGCGCGATCACAAGGTCATCAGTCCCGCAGGCGACGTGCAGGCGGCTCCTAATGAGCTGCTGACCTATGGGGGTGTGCTGTGGTCGTGAGGACGGTAGCGGACTACTACGCCCACTTGTGCGCCTTGCTGCCGCCGGGACCAGCCTGGGATCGTGAATTCAACCCCGGCGTTGACCAGGTGCTGCAGGCGGCGGCCCAGGAGCTGGCCACCGAGGATCGCCGCGCCGCCGACCTGCTGGCCGAGAGCGAGCCCGCCACGGTGCGCGAACTGGTCCCCGATTGGGAGCGGGTCATGCACCTGCCTGACCCCTGCATGGGCGACTCACCGGCGTTTGCCGATCGGCAATTGGCCGTGCGCCGCCGGCTGCTGGAAGTCGGCGGGCAGACGCCGGCCTACTTCGTGGAGCTGGCTTTCTCGCTGGGCTACCGCAATGCCCGCGTGGTCGAGCACCGGGCGCCGCGCTTCGGTCGGTCGCGCTTCGACTCGGCCCGCTTCGGCACCTGGGGCGCGCAATTCATGTGGACCCTGGAGACGGGGCCGCGCCTGGCCCAAGGCAGCCGCTTTGGATTCAGCCATTGGGGCCAGACCTTCGGCGGTGCCGCCAACGGCGCGCTGGAGTGCCTGGTCAGCCGCGCCGCCCCGGCGCACACCCTTGAAACCATTACCTACGGATAACGCGATATGGACTACCCGAAACGCATTCCCAATGTCGGCCTGGTCGGCGGCAAGTTCGTGGACGAAAACGTCAGCACTGGCCTGCCGGGCTCGTTGATCCCGTCCGCCTGGGGCAACGCAGTCACCGATGAGCTGTTGGCTGTGATCAAGGCCGCCGGCCTTGTGCCGAGTGAAGACAACAACGCGCAGCTGCTGCAGGCAATTCAGGGCCTTGCTGCCAGTGACATCAAGCGCGCCGTGCGTGTGGCGACTACGGGGCCAATTGCCCTGTCCGGCCTGCAGACGATTGACGGCGTGGCCCTGGTGGCTGGTGACCGGGTGCTGGTGAAGGATCAGGCCAACGCCGCGCAGAACTGGATCTACACGGCGTCCGCCAATGCATGGTCACGGGCGTTGGATGCGAACGAAGACGCTGAATGCACCCCGGGTCACCTGATCATCGTCCAGGCCGGCACCGCATACGCCGGCACCCTGTGGCAGCTGGCCAACACGTTGCCGCCGCAGGTCGGTACCACGGCGCTGACCTTCGCCATGACCAGCGGGCGAACCGGAGTAGCCGCCGGCACTTATCGGCAGGTGACGACGGATGCATTCGGGCGCGTTACTGCGGGCGCGAACCCTACAACGCTTGCCGGCTTCGGCATTCTCGATGCCTACACCAGGTCATGGATTGATGCTAACAAGGCGTCCCTGGTCAGTCCGGCGTTTTCCGGAACGCCGACCGCAGAGACCGCTAACCTGGGGGCAAGAACCTCCCAGCTGGCCAACTGTCTGTTCGTGGCCAACACGGTTGATAGGGCCGTTGCGGAGCTGGTTAACGCGCTGGCAAAGAAGGCTGACAATGCCAGCATGCTTGTCGAGCTGGGAAAACGGTTACTGATCGATGCCGTGAGCCAGCAACGGCCGCGCCTGTCTTCGCCAAGTAACTCTGTGGACTGGAACGCATCTGCGTTAGAGATTCGAGAGGCGCAGCAGGTGGCCGAGTGGTCGCCGGCTGAGACGGGCGACCAATGGGCGCCTGCTATAGCGTTTCACTGGGCTGGAAGAATTGGTGGAAAGCTGGCCATGGATGCTACCGGTGTCCTGAAATGGGAGGGGCACCCCCTTGCAACGCTTGATAGCCCTGTATTCACCGGCGCCCCCCGAACAGACACCGCGCCATACGGCGATGAGACGGGACGGCTTGCTAACACTAAATTCGTGCAGAGCGCGGTAAGAGGGCAGGCGGTCAAGGCGGCCAAAGCTTGGGTCGTTTTCAACGGCACCGGGGTAGTCGCTATTCGCGATAGTTTTAATGTCAGTTCAGTTATTGATAATGGCGTGGGCGATTACACGGTTAACTTTGCTGTGCCGGTGCCTAATTCAAACTACGCCGTTGCTGCTAGCGGTTCCAACGGTGATTCGCCTATTACGGGTATCAACTGTGTCAAAGCTTATGCCCGAACAAACACGGGATTCAAGATTGGCACTACAAGTGCTTCAGAAGGGCGCTCAGACTTCCTTTCTGTTGATGCTGTGATTTTTTCGAACTAGGAATCAGTTATGGAAAAAAGAATCTTATTCCAACCAAAGGGCGCAGCAGTCCATGTGCTGATTCCCCTCGCATGTGAACTGACACTGAAGCAAATCGGCGAGAAAGACGTGCCGGAAGGACTGCCCTTCTGGATTGTCGATGCCGACATTGTGCCCGCTGATCGCGCTTTCCGTGCTGCCTGGGAGTTGGATCCGGATAGCATGGGGCCGGCAAGTGGGAAAGGGGGTAAAAAGTGATCACGATAAACCGAGAGAAGGCCGAAGCTATTGTGCGTGACCGACTTCGCCAAGAGCGTGACCCAAAGCTTGCCGAGTTGGACATTGCTTATGTAAGGGCGCTGGAGGCAGGGGCAGAGACGAACTTAATTGCAGAGCAGAAGAAGGCTTTGCGCGAAGTTCCAGATTGTGATTTGAGTGGACTTACGTTCACTGAGCTGGCAACACTCACCCTTGATCAAGCTCTTGGATTGTAGATTTACCGGCTACTTCCGCTGCTCAAGCGGCAAACCCCATGAAGCCCCGCACAGTCGGGGCTTTTTCTTACCTGGAGAAAACCATGACTCAATTGCTTCCTCGCGGCGTGCGCAATCGTAACCCGGGAAACATCGATTTCAACCCTGCCAACAACTGGGTTGGCCAGATCGGTAAAGAGCCCGGCGGCCGATTCTGCATCTTCGACACGCCGGAGAATGGCATTCGTGCGCTCGGCAAGTTGTTGCAGACCTACTACAACAAGCACGGCCTGCGCACTGTGGCAGCGATCATCAAACGCTGGGCACCGGAGGTAGAGAACGACACCGATGCCTACATCCGCACCGTGGCGCAGCGCTGCGGCCTTGGCCCGAGTGTTCCTATCAAGGACATCAAGAACCTGCAGGTCCTGGGCGGCCTGGTGCATGCGATCATCAAGCATGAGAACGCGAACTACGAGTATCCACCGGCCGTACTCGCCGAAGGCCTACGGAGGGCGTTGGCATGAAGGCCTGGGCGCAGCACTTTGCCCGCGCCGCCCTGCTGATTGTGCTTGGTATGGCCATAGGCACATGGGCTACTACACACCATTTCCGGCCACTGCTGGACGATCAGCAGGATCTGGCCACGCAATGCATTGCGGCCCGGGACAACCTGGCCGACTTGGCGCAGGAGCAGGGTAAGGCCCTTGGTGACCTGAGGTTGGCCGCGAACGAGCGTCAGGCTAGGGCAGAGCATGCCATGGGTGAGGCAGCAGCCAGCGCCCAGGTCGACTTTGCCGCAGCGAACCGACTGCAGCAGGAGCGGACCGGCGGCGACCAGTGCGCGGCTGCCACCTCGATCATCGACCAGGAGCTTGGCCTATGAGGATGGTGGTGCTCGTGCTAGCGCTGGCTTTGGCCGGCTGCAGTGGTCGTACTGAGCCGCAGGTCCAGTACGTGCGCGTCGAGGTCCCGGTGCAGGTGCCATGCCGTGCGCCGGAAGTGGCAGTACCGGCCTGGGCGGCTGCAGATCTTCGAAAGACCGACAGCCTTGAGGTGAAGGTAAGGGCGCTGCTGGCGGAGCGTCGACAACGCATTGGTTACGAGCGTCAGTTACTTGCTGTAGCCTACTCTTGCCAATGATTAAGGAGTAACCGAATTGCCCCAAACTCAAACCAAGCTCGAGAAGATTCAATTGATCGCATCGATCGCGTCTTCGATAGCTATTCCTTTGATTCTCGCCGTCGGCGGCTATCTAGTGCAGCGAGAAATTGCTGGCGACGGCATCAAAAAGGATTATGTGGGCATGGCGACGGCAATCTTGAGAGAGGATGCACGAAAACAGGACCCTGCTCTTCGACTCTGGGCCGTTGAGATTGTGTCGGCATTTGCCCCCATCAAGTTGTCTGCGCAGGCCGAGACGGGTCTCAAAACCTGGGCTATCCCCGAGTTGCCAGAGTCTGCAAGGCAACAGCCTTTGCCTGACTGGTGCAAGCCAAGTTGCAGCGAGGCTCTGCAAAGAAAGAACGAGGAGGCCCGAAAAGAGCTGGAAAAGCTTTTTGAAGAGTCTAGTCGTTGAAGGCCAAAAGGCAGTCCAGGTCAGACAGCCACTCGCGCCGCCATGGTGCTCTCCGACCTGCTCGCACGGGCTGATGCTCGAGCGGGAGAGCTGGCGGCAGCGTATGACCGAGCCAGAATAGCTGGGCTTGCCTGTGAGAAATCCTATAATGCCTTGGTTAAGCCACCAGGATAGGCTTCGGCCGTTCGAGGTGGGTATGAAGGTGTGAGTATTTTGCTCTGCTCAGGTCGAAAGGACGTCGTCGATGCGTAGTTTGTTCATGTGTGCTGCACTGTGTTTGTCAGCCGTTGCCCAAGGTTCGAATTTTGAAATGGACAGTGCAAAACCGCAGGTACTGAAAGTGGATCGTTGTGCGAATGCTGCGTTTATTGCTGTATCCATTTTGGAAGACAGTGATGATGGAGTTAAACAACATCTCGCATTAACGGGCGCTTTGGCGGGACTGAGCAAAGGTAAGCTGGGAGAGGCGACACCTACTGCGCTGGAACTGAAGGTCACCCATCAGTATGCCTATCGAGAGTCTATTGGTATGCCCAGGCCCTTCGGCAAGCGTGAACATGACTGGTTGATCGCCCAAGCTGCAGGGGGATGTGTCATGTGGATGCCGCTCGAGGGCTAGAGGCTCAGGGCTTGATGCACCATAGCGCGATCAGCACGTTTCGGCAGGAGAAATGTCGTGAAACGAACCATCGAAGGAATGATTGAGGCGGGTGAGCCGCTTATCCGTGAGGCCATTGAGGCTTTGCGTGCCTACCATAACGCTCAGGACGCTGGAGGTTCGGTAGAAGAGATCGAGCGCTTACGGCTTATCGCGGAATCCTCATTCCAAGCGGTGACCGATTATCAGCTTTACGCCTTGGGTCACCAGCCACTTTCCCGCCATTGAGCTTCGTTGCGCTCAACAGGGCATCGGGCTGTTATGGCCCGCGTGTCATTTACCCGCAGCGATGGGCAGGACTGCTTGTTTTAGCCGGCCGATGGCTTAAGGCAACCTAAGCAGTATTGTTGCGAATCGTTCCGATTTCTGTGCTTGAAATAATTCCTTACAACTAGACCTTGGTATTATTTCTTTTTGCAGAAAAAACCGGATGAGCGGTAGTAAGCCCCAATTTCTTGCTCGGCGGACATTATGTAATCTCGCCGACATTTAGCGCTAGGCTTCGCGGGGGCTTTGGGGTGGTAGAGCAAGAGCAAAATCTGGTCATTGCTGACTGGACGGGTAGGTACCTTGGTGCGGGTGTGCTAAGAGAGTCAGAATATGATCAAGCCATAGCAGTAGCCCAGCGTCTTCAGCATTCCGGCTTGGTAAGCTCAACTGAGTGGATTGCAATGGTTCGCCAGGCTAATGCAGCGCTGCTGATGTGCGCTGAAGGCGACTGGATTTAGCCGGTTTCGTCTTATCGAGAAAAGAAAAGCCCGCAGGGAAGCGCGGGCGAACGTAGGAGATCGGATGAGCGTTTACTGTGCAGGATTTGACGTGAAAAAAGTGTGAAGGCAAAAAGGCCTGATTCTCCTCTGGTTTCCTAGAGCTTCTAAAATCGGTTCCAAAACTGAAATTACGACCCTTGGGCTATGCGGCCTGTAGCCGAGCCACCTCGGGTTAGTTTTGGAATCGATTTTTACGTTGACGCCTTGATAAATGGGCACTTATGGTACGGTCTTGAAAACCGTCGATGGGCAACTATCCTAGAGTTCTTATCTAAGGTGGTTCCCAGATGCACACTACACCTTCATCAGCTGTGCATGCATCGGGAAATTGGCAGAGTGGTTGAATGCACCGGTCTTGAAAACCGGCGTACGTTAATAGCGTACCCAGGGTTCGAATCCCTGGTTTCCCGCCAAACTCAGTAAAATCAGGGCCTAGAGCGATCTAGGCCCTTTTTTGTGCCCGATCATTTCTTGCCTCCCTGGTGTGCTTAGGCACAATTTCCGTCTTGGGGCGCGAGGGATGCATCTCATCCACTGCACGCTACTGCCGCTTGCTGCACGCTTTGGAAAGGGTGAAATTTCGACTGCATGCTTTGCAAACCGCGGATTTCCTGGGTTCCCCGCATAGCCCTGTGCGTCCTCACCCGGTCTTGCATTCCGTCAGCACCTGAACCGTTGTTCGTTGGTGGCCTGGATGACCGTTGCGCCTGCTCCTCGCGGAGTTCCTCAAAAACCCTTCAGGTAATAAAATCGGTTGAGAAACGAACTGTGAAAGCTTCGTTGAGGCGCTCGGATCGTTACAGACCCAAATCAGCAGCGAACTTGAGATCGCGAAGCTCCGGGTGAAAAATTTCAGAGCCGATGGTGCCCAGAAGGTGCTGAGCAAACTGCCTTATGGGGTAGGAATCTACAGGGACACACCATCCTTCGTAATCGGACAGGCAGCTAAGAAATGCAAATCCGAACCGATAGCCTCGCTCTTGAGACACAGCCGTGAAGGCGTCAAAGAGAGCTTGAGCGTGCTCTGGCGGTAATCTCGATAGATCAATCATTACGTCTGTGCTGGGTTGATCATCAATAAAGTCAAAAAAGAAGGTCTCGATTTCCTGCGCGAGTGATTCGGGTGAATTGGATCGACAGGCGATCTCGATGACCGTCACGTCGTAGAGGGTGGCGCTGAGCTGCTCGCTCCGCGAGTCTTGTAGCATTGGTCTTCGCTCGTTTTACTTTTAATGGGGGGCTGGGAGTGTACCTGAGGCAGTAATGGTTCAGGTTTAGCAGTCGCGGTCTGGGGGGGAGGTGTAACCTGCTTAACTCCAGCTGTTCCGATTCTGGTCTGCACATTCAAGATGATGAAGCGCACAGTGAGCCGAGATCAGGAACAAGATCGAAGGGCTCTGATGCAATAAGGCGCTGTTTGTAAAGTGCACCCAAAGCCCAGATTTCTTGTCAACGTCTGCAGCCTAACCTTTACCTGCCTCCAGCCCTTGCTGTGACAGGCGTGCAGCACTGTCGTGTAGTCTAATCAGAGAGTCAACCCAGCGGATTATCTGTGAGTCTTCCCCTATAAACTCTTTCAGATCCAATCACCGGTTAGTGCCACGATCTCAGTACGGATGCTAATCCATCAAGCTGCTGGACAGCAGTCGCGAAGTTCGCTCAAAGCCAAAGAGTACAAATGTACTCTTCGTGGGCGGCGGGGCAGTGATGTGGGGAGGGTGAGAATTGAGCGACCCATTCGCCAGGTCGCTGCTAAATACACTCATCGCGCGGTTGCCCCACAAGTAGGTCAACAGCTCGATGAGCTATGGCGTTCTAGTCACTTAAGTGAAGGCTTGCAGCCCTCGATAGGGTAGGTTCGAGATACCATCCGTGAGGCACTGCATCAGGCTGTTGAGGGATTTGGCTGAGTGGATGAGCAGCATCAATTTTCGAGCCTGCCGAAGGCGCAGAGAGCGACCTCTCAATTAATCAACAATTAGCCCAGATAGCTGGACTGCCGCAGCAAGGTAAACAAGGAGTTAGAGACCAAGTGGTTAGAGCCGTATTTTTCAATGACGCTTTCAGGGCGGCCTTCAAGCATGCTGAGACCCTGTGCAGCGATGACAAACACAAGATCAAAGAGATCGTGTTGGTGATTCCGGCCATGGCAAACCTCAAGGGTTCCACTAGCCTGGTGTCGTTTCTTGGGCCGGAGGCAACAAAAGCGCTCAACAAAGGCGAAACTGCCGTGCTGAGGGGTATGCCCATCACGCTGAAAACCGAACGCACTTTGTCAGGTTTGACGCCAAACACGCTGGTCGTCTGCGCCTACGCAAGCCAGAGCATGATGGACAAAGTCGATGGGTTTGGGCGGGTTGCAGGCGTCATTGCTCTGCCGTTCGCAAAGGACGTTATCAATAGCTGGATGACCTCTTGGTCGCCTTTGGTCGATGGCAAACAGCCTCATCAATCGAAGTCGGTAGCTACCGATGGCGTCGTGTTACAGGCGATGGAGGGATTGACGGCAACAGTGGGGGTGGCATCAGGAGTGCTCCACAACTCGGATAAAGAAAGGGTTGATCGGGTGCTCAGAATTCTTCGCAAAAAAGGGCACACGCTGGAGGCTACAGCGTTACGTGCATGGGCCGTAGGTAGTGGTTGGGCGCCAAAGGCCGCAGATGAACTGGAGAAGCTTGCGACCCGGATTGCTGGGCTGAAAAATAAGCCTACTCTGAGCAGCCCGGATCAGGCGGAGCAGCTCTACGCCTCTTGGGTCACGAAAGCCTCCCAATAGCTGAGACAGGCCTTGCTTTCGTGATCAATCCGAAAAGGTCATCTCTGCTTGCATGGGACAAGGGAAGGGTACTTGGGGGCGCGTCCTGCGAGGTGCTGGGTGTCTACTCGCGGGCTCCGTACATCAAAATAGGCGGGCTCTAAACCGGGCAGCCCCCGTTTTGCATGAGGCTCACGCATCGGTTGAGCTCGTCATCGAGATCGTTGCAGGGGGGGCAGTCGATGTCATCGCTTCCTGGGAGCTAAGCTGCCGGATCCATGACAGACATGATCTGAATGACGCATGTCGCAGTCACCCCACAGTCGCTGGGAACCAGCCTCAGAAGCCGCTCAAAGGCTTTGAGTACAAATGTACTCTTAAGGGTCGCCCGGGCGTTGATGGGCGCGACTACAGGGAGAATTGAGCCGCCCCTTCGCCAAGTCGCTGCTAAGGCAGTCTGAGCCGGCGGTTACCCAGAAAGCAGAGCAACAGATCGCTCAGAGCCATGGCCTCTTGATCGCTCAGGTTGAAAGGCTCGTAGCCCTCGATAAAGAAGCTGCGAGAGGTGTTTGCAGTGTCGAGCATGGCGGTGTGAACCTTCTTGCCCGATTTGAAGTAGACCCTACCTCGCGATGAGGGGTGCAGTTCGATCAGCAGGTTTTCAGCATCCTGTTTGGACAATTTGAAGACCTGTTGATCAATTTTCAAATTCAGACGATTCCACTTCCAGCGGAACTGTGTGAATCGCTCCCTGCTAGCTGAGCAGACAGTAAAGGGGCGGAGAATATTGTTCGCTTCCTTAAAACGACGATGGAGTTCCGGAAGGGGAGGGAGGCCTTCTACGTCTGCGTGTATAACGCTATTGCGATAGCCTTTGAGCACTATCGCCTCCTTGACAAATCTATCCCAGAATTCAGTATATTCCGGATGCAGAGGATAGTTTTCAAGGGTCTTTCGAACCAGTTTTCCCAGTGAGTCTTCTGGTGCTGTACCTGCCATGCGCGCGATGTAGTTTTTGACATTTTTGTCGAACTCGATCGCTTCTGCGCGCAGCTCATGAATGGTGGGTTCGAAGCTTCCAGGTATGTCTTGGAAGTGAGTCGGTGGACGGAATCGACGAGACAGTCCGAATACGTGGGTGATCCTTTGCAGCATCTGTTTTTCCTATTTCGATGGGTGGAAGAGCCTTGCTCTAAGCGGTCTTGGAGGGTGATGTTTTGGATATCGGCAGATCGGTGATTTTTTTTAGTGAAATATCACCAGCCTAGTAGATCCAGAGCCAGCGACTTGGCATTCAACAGAGCAGTCATTCATGGATTGTTGCTGATGGTGTGTTGTGCTACAAGGAGATCACTGGTAATTTGATAGAGGATAATAAGAATAAGGAATACGTCGTGGCTGATTTTTCTGTTGAAATTTTACCTGCTCCCAATGGGCCGATGTTCGAATTCAAACGCATAGCTAGTAAGCAGGAAAGCCAGCCAGTATCTGCTTTTCAGGGTGTCGGATTGATTTATCGGATTGCGGACGCCTTTATTCGCTTTGACCCGTCTCTAAAAACAAAAGCCGATGAATTCGTGTCGCGTCAACTATCTGAGGGCGGGTGGCCAGATCAGATAGCAGAGTGTTTCCTCGCAGCACCTGATTGGCCCAGTAGAATGCTAACAGCATGGTGCCTTCTCGGCGAAGATGAGCGGCAGAAGGCAGTGGAGCTGGATTATGAGTGCTATATCAATTATTGGCCAAGCCAGGCCTTCATGGAGGCTGAGTGGACGGCGGAGGCTAGGCTATGGATAGAAGCCCCGGTAAACATGAAATACATTTAGCCCGGAGCGGAAAATCTCCGTTCGAAAGAGACATGAGCCCCGATTGAATCAGGGCATGTCGATTTGGACAACTGACGGTCAGCCCTGGCATGCGGACTCTGTAACCGTCATCATCAGCGTTACTCCACCATCCGCATGATGGAGGTGATGTCACTCCGCCCTCAAGCAACCTTTGTGGACGCGTGCTCTCGGTATCATTGAGTAAGTCTTGTCGGATCCATTTACTCAGTCGAGACGCCTTCCAGGCAGCTACTCTCTGAGATCAAACTCTGCTTCGCAAGCTGCTGCCGCCATGCAGCTTGGAAAGCGACTCAAGGATTTCCATTGAAGTGGATTGTGTTTCTTGCTCGCCAATCCAGCGTTGGAGCCTCAAACCCGTTAGCGCCTTGAGGTGATCTGTTTTCGCTTCATGGAATACGGGCACCGAGTCGAGAGCACGCGATTCGGTGGCGACCACCAACTCTTTGGCATGCTTGGCTTGCCAAATGAAATGGCTAAACATCAGCTCCATATGAATCCAAGGAGACCCTGTTTTGTCTTCGTCTTCGATCGAGTGCTGTGTGGACAGGGAGTGGTCGGTGTTCAAGAAGAACAGTGCGGTGGAATCGCTAATCATCTGCTGCAGAGCTGTGGCTAGGATCATGTACACATGGGCGGTCGAGCGATTGCGAAGGTCGTAGTGATAACGAGTGGTACCTTCGATTTTGCAATGTTTTTCATCAATTGCCTTCAGGAGTTCGTATGCCGAACCCCAAACCGTAGAGTCGATGAAGGCTGTTATCCCTTTCTTTTTCAGATCCAGCGCGAGTTGGATCGCCAAGTCTTGATCCTGGAAGGAATGGGAAATGAAGATGTCGCATCGTTGCGCCGGGAATAGGTGCTTGATAACGGTTTTGGCATCAATGCTGACATTGTCCTCCAACAGGTAATTTTTAAGCTTGACTGTGGAGGTTTTAAGGGTGCTCTTGAAGTCTCTGACCTCCCTGGTAATCGGGAAGTGATTGGGGTTGATGTCAATGTTGAAGCCGTATTCCATTTGGTGGTTATCCTTTACCGAAAGTATTGTCTGGATCGTGCCTTGGTTTCGAAGGTTTCACTGACAGATTGCGCTCGCTGTTTAGCCCGATTCCTAGGCCATGGGTGAACAGGCCAACGTAGTCGAGCAGCTCGTCGTAATCTTTTTCGTCGGGTGTGAGTAAGCGATCAATCGAGGCGGAAGCGCCACCAGGGCTGCGGAGCGCTATCACATTTGCTTGGGGATGATCCCCTTTAAACTGCACGTGCTCGTCGAGGATACCTTGTTGCCCGCCGATGAAGACCGCTGCCTGGAACTTGTGGTGGCTGAACATGGCTCTTCTCATAAGCTCCAGGCTCGACTGCCGGTCGCCAGTTGAATCTACTTCAATCAAGTTTTCAAACCTGAGGTTCACCTTTGGAGTTACCTCTGCGAAGTATTTCGACTGGTAGATCGTCACGGCAGCTCTGTTGTCGACTCCTAGATCCTCGCAGACCGCGAGAATGAGAGGGGAGATTGTGGGATGACCACCAAATACGAGGTGTTTACGACCCACTACGGTATACAGGAATGTCCGAAGCGCTGCCTGGATCAGCATCGGATCACATTGTTCATAGAATCTGTTGTCGGTGCTTGGAACGCTGGCAGAAAGGAAGATTTTGCCCATATCGTTGGCCTCAGATTTAGCTGGATGGAGGGATGCGCTGGTTCAGGCGTGTGCCCGATCTCGAGCTGTCGAGTGATCATTCACCATGATTGCCGGCGGAGACGCTTGCAGGTCAATCTCTGGAAGGATCGTGTCGAACAGGCACGGGGTTCCTAGTACCAATCTTGGAATCGATGGCCAGCGGCGTTCGCCTTCACTAAGCGCGCATGCCCATCAAGCCTGTCTCCGAGCCATTGCATGTGGGCTTTCCAGGTTCTTTCTTCGATGCCTTCTTCGTTATAAATCACGGCAACTGGAGGCGAGTGCTCTTCCAGCGATGCCTCATAGAATGACTCGCTGGTTGGTACGCGAAGCTCTGGGTAAACAACGATTTCTTCATTTTTTACTGAGACCACCAATCCTCTTCGGGACGAAGCGCCCAGCACTTTACCGCCGGCGGCCTCTACCGAAGACGTTAGCTTCCCGACAAGATCCCGGTACCTGATCGATACGCTTTTGCTTCGATAGAGCTCGATTTTCTCGAGAATCTCGGTCAAAGCATCTGACTGAATCAGCCGATCTGCCCCGAGATCAGAGTCCTCCAACTGAACTTGTCCGCTGATCAAATGGATGTTGGTTGCTTCAACGCGTGGCCACCCAACGCGAAGCATGGCGAGTTTCCTCAACGAAGCCCTTTCGAACTCCAGTTCCGTCCAGCGGCCTTCGAAGTACCCTGAGCTATCGAGGTAGACGAGTACGTCGGAATCGCAGAGGCGCTGCCATAGCACCTCTTGGAAGTGCTCTCCAGGTAAAATCCCGTGGGTATCGAGGAAAACGTCGTACTGCCTCGCACACAGTTCTGAATACAGCTGCAGGGCAGCTTCTGTGGACTCTTTGCGTCGATAGCTGAGGAACACCCGGCGCTGACGTGGGATCAGCGAGCTTGCCTCCAGGAGACAGCTCGCAAGGATAGCTGGGCCCTGGGTCATCGCAACGCCGTTCAATGCTCCAAGTTTTCCGGGAAATTCGGCTTTAAAAGTGTCTGGATCCCGCGCAACCGGAACCAGTGGTACTCGGCGATCAATGAAATACTCAATGGTCGCCTCATCAGTGGCATTGATGCTTGCGCAAAGGGCTGCGCAGCAGCGATCAAACTTGGGTCGGAAGCGCCTGGGATCTCCCCGAAACAGTGTCACGTCTTCATGAAGCACTAATCCGAGTTCCGAAATTCGCTCCTCTAGAGCGGCCTCGATCTCATCGGCGATAGCGGTGGGAAAGTCGCCTAGTAGGGCGAGGGAGTAGCGGGCGTCCATCAAGCTTCCGAGCCTCTCTGTATCGTTGACATGCGCGTGACCGTTGCGAGGACTGCGCCCACCCAAATGCCGTATGGGTAACGCTCAGTCTGCTGGCTACGAGCTGAAGAGTGGCGATAGGCTATCAGGTATTCAACGCGCATTCCTCTTGAAAACCGCGCCAGAGAGGCTCAGCCCCCAATCGTTACGCCAGCTGGACTGCAAAGACAATCCAGAGCTTTTGGTGGCTCTGTGGGGCTCACAAATGGAAACCATAAAAGTCGAGATGACCAGGCATGCTCCGTGCGAACATTGTCGCATCGCAGCGCTCTATCTCAAGGAAATCCGATGCTGATGAGATTCGACCCTCCAACCCGCATCACCTACATCGCGTTGACCTACGCGATACCATGCTTGGCGATGTTAGCGCTATGGATGCAAGACGATTTGACGAATCTAACTGCAGCTCTGACGCTGGGTGTGGCTGCAACCTTGTTTCTTCGAATGGAGTGGATTCAGAACTTCGTTCGGGCTAGGTGGCAGCGTGAGTATGAACAAAAACTGGCCGCCACGGATGCGGCATTGGCTCGGGATGATCTAACCGCTATAGAGCGTCGTCGGCTTCAGCGCTATCGTAACCAACTGGCTGATCGCTACCATCTGGTTACCTCTCCCGCGGTAACCTACAAGCCGATCAATGTCATGGGGTATGTGCTCAAACTCAGTGTTTACGCGTTCAAGAACTAGGTCGAGCTTGCTGGATTCTTAGCCTGCGGCTTTTCCGCAAAGCCGCTACGCTGCTGGATCACGACTTCAAGCGCCGCGGGCTACAGGGCATGTTTTGAGAGTCGGGGGCAGGGTCAATTGAGTCACGCACTCAGTGTTCGAGATGGGTAGCAATGCTCACCTCGGCACGCTCAAGCTTCGAAGGAGCAGGGAATGAGCATTTTTAGTTGGCTGTTCAAAAGGCCCAAGGCCGTCAACGCTGAAGCCGACTCCGGGTCTCCAAAGGGGCGTCGCCCAACGCTCCAGGTTTCGCGTGATGAGCATTTTTTGACGGTGGAGTCGCTCGACTTTTACGGCTTGTATCAGCTGTCTAAGTCAAAGCAGTGGGCGATTGGGTGGCGCGACTCAGATCCTGCGGCGGGCCGAGGAGGACATCGGGAGTCGGGCCTTGGAGCCTACGTTCTGGCGGATCTGAGCAGCGGTACGGTCAGTTGCAACGGAACCATGGCCAGGCCGAACAACGGTCACGTTTCCGACTCCGGTGTTTTCTGCTTGGAGGACTGGCATTTTGGCAGCTCCCTTTCTGGAACATTCAGTGTCTTCGATCCCGCGGGAGCTGTAATCATCACGAAAGAGCTCACCGCCAATATCTTCACCAGCGGCATTTCTAGGAATGGGAAGTACGCTTTCTGCGCCACAGCAAACAGTCCCAGTGAGCATGGCAACAAGGTCTTCCTGTTCGACCTGCTCAAGCGGGTAGAGCTGTATTGCGTCACTCCAAAAGCCGGTTGGCCCGAGAGCTATGAGGTCGACGAGAAAACGGGAGAACTGATTGCACATTTCAAGGAGGTCGGGAGCTTCCGTTACGGCATAGATGGCCAATTCCTTGATGGTGATCAACTCGAGGATGCGAATCTCACCTTGTCTCGGTTTGAGCGCATTCTCCTCTCAGCAGAGAAGGTGCTAGGGGAGGTCGATCTATCAAACGAGCGCGCTGTTGAAGTCCTCGATGCTGTCCAGCGTGCCAGGTCGCTTGGCGCAGACCAATATCCTGCTTGGAGAGCCACTGCCTTGAAAGTACAGGGGCTCGCGCACGAGCACCTGGGCCAGTACGCCGAGGCAGTGCAGGTTTACGAAGAAGCACTTTCTCTGAACCCTAAAATCGGCGTGAAGCGTAGACTCGCTTCTGTGGTGAAGCGGATCAACACTAGATAGCAGGAATGGTCTCTCAGGAACGCTGGGCGCGGTTTGTGTAAAGGAAGCGACTCGGAGAACCTCGAGCAGCCCAGACTTCCATGGCACGCTGAACGATCCGGTGTGTACTGGCTAGATTGAGCGTATTCCGTTCAGGATGCCAAAGGGTTGGCACGAACCTTCTGTCGTGCGGCGAAAGAAAGACCTCGAATTCGTTGTAAATGATGTCGGGGCCGCGCCCCTTCGAGTCCTGCAGAGCTCGGACTATCTGATCCTCTAGCTTGAGAGCCTGCAGACGCATCGTGGAGTTGATGACCACGATGTGGTGGTCGTTCAGATTTTTGGCTAGTTCATGAGCCTCAAAGATGATGCTGTCCAACACTGCGACCTGGTGCACTTTCTGGCTCCGTATTGATGCGACCCGCTGGCACCTTAGAAAATCTCTCTGCCGGCTACCTGATAAACCTCAAGCCCGGGAGGCTGACAGTCTCGCTGCGGCACGTTCATTTGCTGCATCAGGCTCAGTGACGGCGCGAGCCAGCTTAGTCTGTACAAACAGGCGCATGGCATAAACCCAGCCTGGTTTGCGTATCGGCGTAAACTAATGCTCCCGCGCCGCTGAGCACTGATTGACCGTTGATAGTGCTTGGGCTTCAGCTGTAACGGCTGACTGCATGAGGATTTCTGAGCGTTTCATCAGTCCACGCGAGCCATACACATACCGCAAGTGCCATGCATGCATACCCAAGCACTCCCGCAGTTCCAGCGACGCTCATGGATTCCACGTCTCGATAGCACCACACCATCAGGTACCCCATCATTGCGCCCAGTGCCGCGCGAAAAGCTGTCAGCAGGCTTCCACCGATGTTAACGAAGAACGAATGTACCTCGCGAGATTTCCGAATGAGGCGGTACGCCCGGAACGTCACCCTGAAAATGAAAACACTCACCAAGCCGAAGGCGAAAAGCAGCCAAAGGTAGTAAGACATCAGGGTAGGAGCCGCCAAGAGCGCATTCACCAGGTCGCTGACCTCTTTGGAAGATGTGCACGCAAAGAAAGGCGGTGCACCGAGGAAAAAGGCATAGGTCAGTTCTCTGCGGGCGCGTCGGATAAAACCAAATTTCTGGTCTCTTTTCTGTAGCAAGGTTACGGACTTCCTGTATGTGACGACTTGATCAGCTGATCATTAAAAGCGGAATCTTGCGAGCCCCAGTAGGCCTTCAAGCATCTGCGAGAGGTAGTTCTCAGAGCCGAAGGCGAATCCTGCGGCCAGGGTAGGGGCCTTGACTTCTTCGGTTGCGTACTCGTGAGCGAAGCGGTTGATGGTCTCCGAATGCCATGAGATCCGTCCGCCTGCGATGGTTCTGATCTTACGATTTTGAATGATGTCGATCAGCGATTCCTCGCTGATTAGGCGCGTTTCGCAGAAGAAAAGGAAAGAAAGAAACTCAAACCGTTCGTAGAGCAATCCTGCGTCGTGCAGACCTGCAAAATCGGGCGCCCAGCGCGGTGCCAGTACTTCAGCGAGGCGGTTGCAGAACGGTGTAGTGGAGCTGTCTTGCCCCTCGAACATTCGCCAGCGTTCGAACAGGCCGATGCCCGCTTCGACGTACAGCGGAGCGAACCTTTCCCCTATGGTGCTAGGGATTTCGTGGCGGGCAATTAGCGGAGTGCTGAACAGTTTACGGAGCTCTGTCAGGCGTTCAGCCCGGACTAACCCCATTCCGTACGCGTAGATGACCAACGTCGCGGGATAGCTCTTCAGTGAGGCCCAATGCTGCAAGCCGGACTGCTCTTTTTGAAATGAGGCATACAGCCCTTTAATGGCGTCCAGTACCAATGGGTACTCGCCACCGCTTCCCCAGCGTCCCAAAACTGCGCAGAGGCGAGCGAGAGGTTCGATAGTGGCTTCGTAGCTGACGACCCGATCTGTGAAGTCTTTCGGTGCATCTCCTTGAGGCGGTGAAGTGAACAATGGTGTCAGCTGTGTGAGGGAGCGCTGAGTCTGTGCTGTGATCAGGTCATCTAGCTGGATCCTGTGTTCCGGCTTCGCCAGGAAACGCTTGGCCATTGCAAGTGTCAGTTCTATTCCTGCCGGGTTGGGTAGCCGGGACTGTTGGATGGTTTCCAGCTTAAAGCTCAAGTCCTCAAAGAACGTGTCCGCATCCAAGCCATTCACCACGGTCGCTCTGCGCTGCGTGATGAGCTCTTGGCCGCGTTCGCTTGGGCGGCCTCGAGCCAGCCAGTATGTTGGATAACGACGAGAGGGGGCTCTGATGAACGCAGCTCTCAGCGCATGATCCCACTCACCTGACCAACCCGCGACGATCAGCCCAAACTCATCGATGATGCGATCAAGGAGCGTATTGAATGCGGGTGGATAGTCTCCCAACTCATCATCCGTGTTGAGGATCCTGGCATCCTTGTAATCGCCATGGATTTTCAGGATGTAGCAAGTCGAGTGGGTAAGCGGCTCCGCGCCGGCGAAGCTATCAGCCGAGCTGACCACACTAGGTTCGATGCCGACATCTCTTAGCGCGTTTTCCATCAGGCGATCGAAGTTCGTTGTCACAATCACGCGAATGTGGCCCGTCTTGACCATGTTCGCGATAGCTCGGTGTGCACGTGTGGGCAGTTTAAGGCCGTCCTCGGCCTCCTGTTCATTCGGTTCGAGAAAACCCTGAATTATGGCCCTGCGTTCGGTTTGGGTCGCCGCCAGGCGCTCAAGCAGCTTAGAGTAGTTGGGCTGCTCACTCGTCTGCGCTACATACCAGGAGACCCAGTCATCCTGATCGCCCGCTCCTGTGGCGATGCCCCAGCGTTTGACCAGTTCCATTGTGATCTCCCAGCCCGTCTGTATTCCTGCGGAGCGGGAGACGCCTGAGCCAACAAGGACTGCGTAGACGCCTTTGTTCTCGAACATGGAGAAAGCAATTTGAGCAGTGGCATCAGGGGCTGTTGCGGTCATGCGGAGTCCTCGGTCATTAAGCGTAATACGCTCATAGGCAGTCGTGCGTTTCAGTCCCTTGGTACCGAGCCGACGTAGGCATGAGCTCCATGCCACAAGGATGCTCGCCTCAGTTCACCCCCGTCCAGTCCAAGTGCTGGCAATTTGCCGTGTTTGCGTTCAGAGTGCTGTTGCCTGCCTGCTTCTACACGGGTGTGCTTAGCATTGTCCGCTATGCGGATCAGGTTCAGGACGTTTCAAAAACTCGCAGAAACTACAGATCAGAAGGGATTCAGTATGTATGTAGGGCTTGAGTTGACCAGCTATGAGAGCAATAGCTCGGTACCCGCGTCGGAAATCCAGAAGTTCAAGGAACAGGTGCAAGGTCAGTTCGGTGACGTGTCCGACTACCTGGTCGATGTATTCGAAGGCAGGCGTCTGATCGACGCTAACCTGCTATCGAGGCATATCTTCCCTCAGCAGCAGAGGACGCACGTGTTTCTCTCGCACTCCCATGCTGACGAGGATAGGGCTGTCGAGCTTGCAATTAAGCTCCGTAATTGTGGCGTCAACGTATTCGTGGATTCCTGTGTCTGGGGGGCGTCACAGCATCTTATTGAGAAGCTGATGGCTTTTTACGCAGACCAGAAAGCAGACGGACAGCCACTGAGTGAGCGTGAAGTAAGCGATCTTTCGGCTGGCGTGCATCTGATGCTGGTAGGTGCGCTTCAGGAGATGATTGATAGAACGGAGCTTTTCGTGTTCCTGAACACTGAAAATTCCGTTCCCTTGAAGGCCTACGAAGGTTCAGATCGCACGTTCTCGCCCTGGATATATTCGGAGCTTCAGTTCAGCGCAATGGTGAGGCGTCGGGTGCCAACTCGCCGCAGACGCCGTAGCCCAGAGGTCTTGTCGTTGGAACACGAGCAGGCCAAACGCTTGCTGCCAAATTTTGCTCACAAGGCACTCAACTCTCACCTGCCCAAAGTCGACGGTTCAGAGTTCAGTGGCTGGATTGAGCTTTTGCTCGAAAAGGGTGAGCTCGCTCTTGACAGCTTGTATGGGCACTTCGAGATACCAGGCCTGTTCAGAAGGCTTCGGGCTCAGGCGGCTGCTAAGAGCAAAAAGCTCTTGTAAGAAGGCTCTTGGCGCCTTCTCAACACCTACATGGATTGAAAAATGGCATTTTTTACGAAATCTGAGGCGCGTGCCGCAGCAAAACGAGCGATGAGGAATCGCAGCCTCGGCGAGATGATGAGCGAATCGATGGAGTCCAGTAAGCGGGCGACCAAGTTCGACGTTTTCCTGTCCCACTCGATCAACGATGCTGAGCTAGTACTCGGGGTGAAGGTGCTGCTGGAGGAAATGGGCAAAAAGGTTTATGTCGATTGGGTAGACGATCCTGAACTGGATCGTAGCCAGGTGAACAAACATACGGCGGAACGGCTGCGAGGTCGGATGAAGCAGTCCGATACGCTCCTCTACATCGCTACCGAGAACGCTACGAATTCGAAGTGGATGCCCTGGGAGCTGGGCTATTTCGACGGCCACAAACCCAACAAAGTCGCCATCCTCCCTGTCCTGGAAAAGGAAAGCCAGAAATTTGAAGGGCAGGAGTACCTGGGTTTGTATCCGACGGTAGACAAAGACAGCTTGAGCGAGCCTCCTCGGCAGAGTCGAGACCCTCTCAGGGATCTAGAGGCCCTGCGCAGGGGGCTTCAGGGAGGGCCATTCCCGTGGAACGGTAAGATCTATCTTTGATCGATGAAATTATTTCCACAATGCGCAGCGTAGGTTGAGTCCGCTCCTAAATGATTGAGTCAAGCCCGCTTCCCCCATCGCGGGCTTTTTTTTGCCTTCTATTTCATACCCCGGGAAGGTTCCCGTTCTTTAGGCACGCAGAAGGCGTTATGTTTTTAAGGCTGCTTGGCCGCATTCGACTTGCTGACGCCTGAGCCCCACGATCATGGGTGGATCCCTACTTCAGCTTGAGAACAATTGAGCTGACGCTACCTTTTGATGCAGTGATAGACCTGAGATTAGGCCAGGGCTCGTTCGACATCACGAGCCCAGGTCGATCCAATTATGCTGCACAAGACTTGATGAAGTAGACCACGACTACTGCAGTGATGGCCGCAAATACTGCCCCATGGAAGGCAACCAGTGTTTTGGAGCGCGAAGCGTTGAACCAGTTTTTCCAGCCCTGACCTTTGTCGATCACCATGATGAAATCGATCTTGTCTTTGTCCGTCGATCGGACTTTGTCGTAAAGCTTCCGGTAACAGCGCTCGAGCGCCAGGAAGTAGCCATCCAGCCCCCAAAATGCGATGCCTGGGATGTAGGCCAGCAGAGCGAAGCCCTTGTCAGAATCTTTGGCGGACAGTGCGAACAGCGCCGAGATCAGGATGATCGACCAACCTTTGAGCAGAAACGAGTTAGTAGAAAGGCGATTGACTACGCCTTGAGCGAATTCAAGGTGTTTGAGCTTGGCATCCATGGGGTATATCCGTCAGAAGTTGCGGTATAAAAGATCGATGGCTTTCGAGCCTCTAAGGGTGGACGCCTGTAGCATCCACTTTCGAAAACCGCTTTCTGCAATAGAGGTTAGGTGGCCGGTAGGGGCATCATGTACGACGTTGAAATGCTCGTTAGAAACTACTTCATCCATCGCACGCTTGCCCTCTATCGCCATTTTGTAACGTGAGCGACGCCGTACCAATGTACTGAAATTGAGCTCCATGTGTATCCACGGAGACAAGGTCTTTCGCTCTTCATTTACTGAGTGCTTCAGCGAGATCGAATGCTCCGTGTTCATGAAGATGATCGTATCTGTCTGATCAATCATGCGCTGCAGGGCGGTGGTCAGGATCATGTGTATGTGCGCTGTCGAGCGATTACGCTCATCGTAATCGTAATCGATTTGACCTTGACGGCGGCGGTACTTGTCGATGGCCTTCAGCAGATCGTAGATCGAGCCCCAGACGCAAGAGTCAATAAATACATTCAGGCCGCACTTCTCTTGGAGCTCCAGTGCGATTTGGATCGCCTCGTTTGCGTCAGCGGAGGAATGAGACAAAAAAATGTCAGCCTTCACTGCCGGGAAGAGAGCCTCCAAGATGAGGGACGCATCGAATGTGTCCTCGTCAACCATTAGATGGGCGAGGCCGTCAATGCGTTTTTGATTTGCATCTTTATAAGCACGGACTTTCGTGAAATCGACAGGGTATGGGCCTGTGTTAATACTCAGGTTGAAGCCGCGATCCATTAAACTCTTCCTTAATTACTAAAAATCCGTTCGCTATTCGGATCGATGCCTAGAACGCTGTTGAACAGAGAGAAATAGTCCCCAGACTCTTCAAGCTCCTGAATGGCTGGGTCTGATTGCGTACAGGGAAGGGTCGCCGTAGCGCCGCCGCCGGCTCGGACTGCGATCACTTTGGCGTCAGGGGATTTTTCTCTGAACATTTCATATTCGTCGACAATGCCCTTCATGCCGCCTATGAAAATACCGACCTCAAATTCGTTATCTTCCAGCATTCGCCGGCGCATAGACAAAATACTGTCTTTGAGTTCTGCTTCCTTGGGGATTACCCGAATGTCAGCAAATCCATGGTTCTCAAGAGGGAATTTGTCTTCAAAAAATGCGGATTGGTAAATGGTCACGCATTCAATGGTATTGAGCCCAAAGCTCCTGCCCGCGGCATAAACCATGGGTGTGATTGAAGGATGCCCGCCAAATACCAAGCGTTGTCGTCCCAGTGCCAGGAGCAACAGTGATCTTACCGCTATTTGTATTTGATAAGGGTGGCAAGAGTCAAAAAACTCTCTGCCATACGTCGGTACGCTGGCAGAAAGAAAAATTGATTTTTTCATTTGCGCCAGTCCGTAAATTTCCAGCCAGAGTCATAGGGCTTGATCAAGCGGACGTCTTTTTCCAAATAGTCACTTATCCATTCCATATGTGAAATCCACCTTCTCTCTTCAATACCCGCGTCATCATATACTACAGCTACAGGTGCGGGATGGTTGTCAAGCGTGGCGTCATGCAAGGTATAAGTTGTAGGTACCCCGAGGGCAGGATAGACATAGATCGGATCGCCAAATTTCGGCTTCACGGTAATGCTACGGCGCAGTGAGCATCCCTCAATCGTCGCTTGAGCACGCTTGAGCGATGTCCCGAAGGCATCCATCAGAACGTGATAACGCGTTGCTACCCCTTCCGCGCGCAGATCCTCAGCAGACCGGCATACCCGAGCTAGGCATTCATCGGTGAGTGAGACCCCGTCAGGCAGGAAATCGTATGTGCCTAGACGCATATCCCGCGTGAACTGGCCGCGGTCGTCGAGGCCTACATCTGGCCATCCTGCTCTGAGGATAGGGATGCCTCGAAAAACAGCGCGAGCGAATTCTGCAGTCGTCCATCGGCTATCAAAATAGCCAGGCGTGTCCAGGTAGATCATGACATCGCTGTCGCACAGCTTTTGCCACAGCACCTCCTGAAAGTGTTCCCCTGGCAAAATCTCGTGCGTGTCGAGGAAAACGTCGAACAACCGTTCTGAAAGCGCCGCATAGAGCTGTAGCGCTGCGGTGGTAGATTCCGTTCGTCTGTAGCTCAGGAAAACGCGTCGCTGCCTAGGCAAGAGCGAGGCGCATTCCAGCAAGCAATTGACGATGGTCGGGATGTCCGATGAGTCCAGTCCTAGCCCGTTGAGGATCGATACTGACGGAGGAAACTCCGCGGCCAGATGTCCGAGCTTCGACGCGACTGGGATGACGGGGACACCATCCTTCATCAATTTCGTAATGTGTACGTCCTGGCCATTAGGAAGAGGGAAACACAGGGCTGCGGTGCATTTCCCGTTGGCAACGCGGTACTCGTCAGGCATACCTGTGTACCAGTCGACCTCAACGCCGAGGTTGAGTGACAGTACCGCGACTTTTGTTTTCAAGGCTTCGTAGAATTCGTCAACGAAGCCTTCGGGAGGCGAGCCGAAAATAGCCAGGTAGTAAGAGGCGTGCTGCATGGTGTTTCTCATTGGCAGAGTCGAGAGAGGGCGGTTAGTAACGCTTTCGGATCGCTATCGCTTCTTCGACCCACCTGCCAAGATTCTGAGAGATGGTGGCGTACCGTGTGGCGCTGTCATAGCCCGCTGGATCGTAAGTGCGAACGATGTTGGAAAGAGGGACATTGTCCACATTGAAGCCGTCGAACGGATTTGAACCGACTCTGGAGGTCTGGTTGTTGCGATCAGTTATGCCGTGAATGTAGACCCCGACTAGGCCCATGCCTTTGTTCCAGGCTTGCTCAATTTCGTAGTTGATCCATTTGCGTCCCGCAGTTTGTGAGCCGATTAGCACAATCGCGCAGGAGCAGCCGTTCATTTCGGCGGCAATCCAGTTTTTGATTGCCTGTTCGCTGCCATTTTTCACAGCTTCCCAGCCGTTGTCATAGGCCTCACGGGCGCCATGGATAGCACCGATCGAGCGAATCTTGGCCGCTCGCCAATTGTCGGCTTCGTAGTGAAAGCTGTAAAAGCAGTGGCGCATGATTCCATCTCCGCGCAGGTAATGCAGCACCGAGTGCTCGGCGCTGCGAGGGCGTTGATATCATAGGGCCGCTACTCTTGGGGCGCTACATCACGATTGCAAAAAGGCTGCGTAGACTCAAGCGCTTGCGCTGGACGCGCGTGGTTGAGCGTGCGCAGTTCAAGTTACGCAGGTTGCTCGGCCTTACTGGCTTCCAAGCGCTCGTATACTTTCTTGAGCGCTTCCCGGCGCTACTGCGCATCTGGGGCCTCCACCTTCGCAAGAAGCCAATCTGCGGCTGCGTTTAGCTCCATCACGCCCAGATCCTCGCCTGGACGAGCCTCAATCTGGCCGGTTCGTCGAGCTCTGAGGTTAAATTGGCTCGCTACCGAGGCGGGTTCGAGTCGTGATAACGTCGGAGCCACGAATTCATAGGGAGCGCCGTAATGGCAAAAGTGTTTTTCTCATACAGTCATGATGATGAAGCACTGCGCAATCAACTGGAAAAGCACCTCGCCTCCCTGAGGTACGAGGGGCTGGTTGATTCGTGGCATGACCGGCGCTTGGTCGCCGGCGAGATGGTAGACAGTGCGATCGATGCGCAAATTGATGCCGCGGATATCGTGTTGCTGTTGGTCAGTGCCAGCTTCCTGAGCTCTCACTATTGCTATTCGGTAGAGATGCAACGCGCTCTGGCCCGGCATGCTGCAGGGGAGTGCCGGGTTGTGCCAGTCATTCTGCGCGCGTGTGATTGGACGCATAGTCCGATGGGCAAGCTACTAGCGGTGCCTCAGGATGGGAAACCAATCACCAGTTGGACGAACCCTGATGAGGCTTTCACTGATGTGGTACGTCAGATTCGAGTGCTGATAAAGGAAATATCGCCTGGCAACCCCGGACGTGGTGCATTGGCTCAATCCCATCGACCATCTGCTGCCCATGGTGCCGCAGCGGACACGGTAATTTCGACGATGTTTGAGTCGGTGCGATCGAGTAACCTGAGGCTTCGAAAAACCTTCACAGACTTCGAAATTGATCAGTTCGCTCATGATGGTTTCACTTACATCCAGCGTTTTTTCGAGAATTCATTAGCTGAGCTTCAGGCGCGTAACCCTGGGATTCAAGCAACATTGAGACGACTGAGTGACACGCGGTTCGCGGCTTCCATCTATCGGGACGGGAAGGTCGCTTCGGAATGTGCGATTGGGATGGGGGATGGTATCAGTCGGAACGGTATCACCTACTCGGCTCAAGTATCCTCAAATGGATTTAACGAAATGCTCTCCGTGAGCACGGATGACCAGTCGATCTTCTTCAAGTCTCTGATGGGATTCTCTCGGAATACTCGTGATGAGAAGCTGAGCCACGAAGGTGCTGCAGAGGCGTTCTGGGCGAAACTTCTTGAGCCTCTCCAGCGCTAGGCCAGTTGACCTTATATTTTCCGCGCGCCGTGGAACGGGTTTACTTGGACTTTCCACGGATCAGCATTTTCGGAGCGTGAGGTCACTGCCTCCAATTTGCTCGGGGTATGCTGCCTGAGGCACTGTACTTCGGTGTTAAGACGTAGCGACTACGGGTGGGCACTTTTACTCTTGCAAATTCAGTTCGCTATCAAAGCGTCGAACGCCTGATCAGATTTATAAAATAGGTGAGGACACGCCTAAGATATTGACCTAAGATAGGCCTACTCTTCGTCTAGTGATCTCTCGTTTTAAGGAGTTTTTATGTCTCGCTTGGTAGAATTTCGGCAGTTGGAGCAAAAGCTAGCAGAGCAGCTCGCTGAACTTGAGGCGATGAAGGGGAGCTCTGAGCTTCAGCATGAAATTGAATTCGAGAAAAAGCTGAGGGATTTGCTAGCGAAGTACAACTATAGCTTGCGTGATGTCATCAATATACTCGACCCGCAAGCTGGCCGTGTCAGTGTAGAGCCTAAAGCAGCTAAAGCAACACGAAAGGCGCGTGAAGTTAAGGTGTACAAAAATCCTAATAACGGTGAAGTCATCGAAACTAAAGTTGGTAATCATAGATTTCTGAAGGAGTGGAAGGCTAAATATGGGGCAGAAGAAGTTGAGGCTTGGGTTTCCAAGTGAAATATGTGATTTGATCTGAATGCCCGAAATAAAGCCCCGGTACATGGGGCTTTATTTTATTAAGTGCGTGAGTTTATGTCTGGCTACTGAAGCGCTAGATTGTCAATTTTATGTTCGTAATATCGATTGGTTATATGGCAGGTGGCATAGAGGTCGTCCAGAACCTCTCCAGCATCAGTAAATTTCTTCGCCGCTAGGTCATGGTACCACTTGCTGAAGTCTCTACCTTTTACAGATGGCAGATGCTCCTTTGAAATTTTGAACGCCATCTCATACGGCTGTAATTGCTTTGACTCAGTCATGTAACTCTCAAATCCAGCGACACTCGGTAGAGATTTCTTATTTTTCAAGCGTGGCGGAAGCACCTGTTGAACCTGGGCGCTGAATTGAAGCTCGGCATAGATCCAAGGGGAAAGGGTTCTATCGCTGACATCGTTTTCAAATGGTACTGATTTTTCCGTGCGTAGAAAAACAAAAGCTTCGGTACGCCAAATCATTTGGTGGATGGCGGCAGAAAGCAGCGTATGCACGGCTGTGCTCACTCTGACTATTTGAGAGTCTCTCGTTTCGTTCTCGAGTGGGCTGGACTGCTCAAGAATCAGTTCTATTAATTTCTCGGAGTGTCCCCAGACGCATGAGTCGACGAATACCCTGATCCCTTTATCTTTAAGAGAAAGGGCTAGCTCGATTGCTTTACTTTGATCGGCATGGGAATGTGAGAGAAAAATATCATAGTCTGATCGAGGAAATAGACTAGCGGAAATTTTCTCGGCATCGAGATGTTGAATGGTATGCGAAGTTGATGCAACATATTTGGCTAGGTCGTAGATATTTGCGTCGTTTAAAGCGCTGAAGCTCCATACGTCGAGGTCGTCTTGACGGGTTAGGCCTTGATAGTCTGTTAATTCGAAGCCAATAAACATGTTAAGTCCTTTATCAGTCCATTGCGGTGGTGGTGCTTGAGATCTAATTGGCCAATCTTAGTTATTTCAGGAAGCGCACCCATTTCCCTTTACCTTGCGGGTCAAATAGGGCTAAACCACCACCTGAGGCTCGGTCGACTTTGTTGTAGAGTTTTAGATACTCGTTGCCGTAGTGGTGGCCGCTATTGTCGGTGGTAGGAATTATTGCAATTTTCTCGACTCGCTTTTTCCCATCGGCATACCCGATCTCCCAAGGGCACCAGCGAGAAGCCTGAGAGTTTTGATTCGCGAGAAATAAAAACCAATCAGCGGCGACGATAGCATTCTTGATACGGCTAGCCGTTACTGCGTCGGGCGACTCAGGCATGGCTTGATCCTGCCAATCAATATACACATACCAGCCCTCTCGACGTAGTGTCTCCTGGAGCCCCAACGCGAGCTTCATATCTTTGTGGCTATGGCTCAGAAAAGCAGTGGGTTGACCAGATCGTTTAGATACATGGCCCTGAGGGACACGCGTTGTAGCGCTGTAGAAAAGGTCAGATTGCCGAATCGCCATAGAGAAACGCCCTCAAAAATAGAGGCAAAATGCCAGCTTTCTTGGGCTGCCACAAGATGCTGATCTTAAGCAGGAAGGCGAATGCGTCGGCTGACGGTCTCACCACCAGCTCAGCAGCAACGTGATGAAGCCATTCGTTTTGGCTACCGTTCGTCAGGTGTATTCGGCTTTAATAGCCATAAATTGACTTGTTAAAATAAGAAAAATTTCAAGAGTTAAGACCTTCGTTAGCGTTAACCGTAATCTCTTGATTTTTCTAAGCTTGGGCCATTGTTGTGTGTATAATCGCGGCTCAAAATGTGTATTGTGCAATATCATTATACCGTGGAAGCTTGTTTTATAGTTTAATTTTAATCGTCGCTCCTCCCGCCTAAAGGCCTTGAGCGCTCCTTGCATGGCTGCGCTTTGCGGTTAAGCTGCGAGCAGAGTAAATTATTTCGTAGGGCGTTACATGGTGTCCTGGGAGGCGGCGTGCCAGAGAATAAATTAATTAGGATGCTCGCGGTTGCAGTGTTTTTTCTGCTGATTAGTCTATGGTCGCATTCGGCTTATTGAGTCTTAGTTTGACAGCGTTCGCTTTAAGCCTAAGAGGGTAATGCTTTTTTGGAGTAATGGATGATGTACGCACGTATCGAAGGTCTGTGTGCTCAAAGCGTATGCAGTGCTGATAGGGGAAGTCAGGTTTGTTCTTGAGTCTCTCTAAGTTTGAGCAGGTCGTTGTTGTACAAATGCTTAAGAGATAATTCGGCTAGTATCTGTGCATAGCTCATCATGAGACTCAGCAGGTCGCTCAGATTAAAGGTTGAAAATATTCCGTATGTTGGGTCGGTGTGGCCGAGAAGGAAAACGTGTGTTTCCTCGCTGCTTTTCAATTTACTGAAAAATTTATTGGCTTTTAGTGATAGTGCTGGTTTGTCTCTATCATTGATGCCGCAATCTTTAAAAATGCGTTCAATTACCTTCTCTTTATTTTTGACTACGCCTGAGTTATGTACGATCAAGTGACGCAGTTTCGATATTAAGCAAAGGTTAAAACCAACATGGCAGTCAAGTTTGTTTTTGGTTTCAATTTTTCTTAGTTCGTCGAATTTGTTTCGGAAGCATGCGAGGATGCTGTTTGGTTTGCTTTTCTTGATGGCTACTTGACTTAAGAACCAATCAAAGTCTTTCGTGGGTAAATCAGAGCGGTGAGTGTTTTTGTAGTCTGAAACAGGCCAGAAATCGTAGTCGACGTAACCCATTCCAGCGTAGAGGTTCTCAAGAAAATCTTCGAATCCCTCGTAAGCTTCTGCCAATACCCACTGGTAGTGTCGGTTTTTATGGATGTGAGCTGACCTAATCTGATCGTCTAAAAATAAGCGCTTCGCGCCATAGGTCTTGGCGTGGCCTGTTCTTAAATCATGATAGATCATGTGATGGACAGAGCGAGGGATATCCTCCATTCCCGGTTCTTTTTCGCGTTCCTTCTCTTCCTTCAGCTTCCTGAGTTCACTGTCAAAGCGTGAACTGATTGCGTTCCTCAGTGCGCTAGCCTCGGTCATCCTATTTTTTAGTGCATCCAGGGCGTCCAAGATTTTTTGTGCTTTCTCAGGCTCTTTCATAGTGCATCCTTGTTGGCTTTCACGCCATTCGTTTGAGTGTTTTCAGTCTGCTAACGGTGACATAAGTATTCGTAACAACGGGTAAAGAGGGGGCGATACACACCGCGTGCGTCGCGGGATAGGGCATTTTACGAGAAGCAGTGAGAGAAACGTCCACTCTGGTGGTAGGCTTCTCGTGGCCTGAGCCTCGAATGAGGCACCGCATTTGAGCCTATAACCACCCTTCATCTGGTGGATGGGCTTTGTCGCACAGAATGGAGATTTGTTGTAGTGGATGCCCCAAAGCCTGACGCATCAGCGGATGAGACCGTTGAGCCATTGTTTTCTAAAAGTCTGCTGCATCGCCTGGTCAACCGGCTACTTGATGCCGCAGGAGTGCAGCAGGCATCTGCTTGGAGAGCAGGTCGTGTCGTGGGGCGAGAGGACGGATATCAGTCAGGATTGAAAGTAGGTCAGGCAGCGGGTGTCGCTTTAGGAAACAAGATAGGGCATGCACGCGGTCTTGGTGCAGGGCGCGCTACTGGACATGAGGAGGGTCGAGCCCTTGGCTTTGAGGAAGGGCAGATAGCAGGGTTTAAAGCTGGCCACCAAAAGGGATTTGACGAAGGCAAGCTGGTCATTGAGGTTCAGGCTGGCCCCGAACCCACGACTGGTGCTCCAGGTATCCGGGAAGACCAGCTCTTTAAAGATTGGCGCTTCCCAATCACGGAGGAGTTGGAGGCACAAATCAGAGCTGACGTTGCTGATCGATTGCCTAAGCAGCCGCCTTCAGCCGATCAGTGGAAGATGATCTTGTCCAAAACGCCCACCACATCTGTGGTTGCCGGCGCGGGGAGTGGCAAGTCGACGACGATGGTGTTACGGCTTCTGGTGTTGAGGCACTACTTAGGAATCGATTTTTCGAACCTCACCGTAGTCACCTTTACCGTTGAGTCTAAGAAGGATTTTGCTAAGAAAGTCCGAGAGGTTTTCAAGCTTTGGGGCTATGACATCTTGCATGATGACTCGCTGAAGATCGTACGTACCTTCCACTCACGGATTTTGTCCTTCGCTCGATGCCTGCCAGGCATGAGTCAAGTGGAGCCTTTCGAATTCCTGGAAAAGGACGGCACGACGAAAGAGAAAGGCTCCATGTTTCAAGTGAAGGTGGGCGAGCCCCAGCTGGAGCTGATGAACGAATGCTACATGCGTCTTTACGACAAGAATCCAGAGTTCAAAACGCTCATCGGTAAGCTGTATCGTCACGCACTGGCGATGGAAAAGGTTAACGCAGATAGCCCTGACGCGCTGAAGGCGCAAAGGCAGGCGCGCGACTTGGCCAAGGCTGACGAAGACATATGCGACACCCTAGAGCAGCTGTGGCGCGCTGCGGGCAAATGGCCGATCGAAGGTATTGAGCCTTCGCGCAAGGTGATTCAGCTTCTTGGTCAGGACTTCCAAGTCAACGGCTACATTCCTGAGCTGGATGCCTTTGTCATTTTGGGGGTGGATAAGTCAGAACCAAGTGATTTGAAGGCAAAGGAGGGGCGCTTTCCCTACCTCACCGCGGACGTCAAAAACAAGCGAATCCTCTTTCAGGCTCATTGCTCTCGGCCAGTCATCTACCTAAAAAGCTATGTCGAATCTGCCAGTCCCATAGAGGCAATCCGCAGCTTGGTGAATACCTGCCCAAAATTTACCTATAAGCTCGAAGGTGACATTGCTCCTCAGTACATCACGGAGGCGTTCTACAGCGCCGCATCGTACATGGAGAATCTTGGCCTGGATGTTTTTGAGGCTATCCGGGCCATGCGCCTACGCAAAGACGATGCAGATCGTGACTTCTTCCATGCCCTTGCGATCTACTGGAGCGACTTCACACGGATGCTGTTCAACATGACTCCGCCGGTGATGACCTTCAACACAATGTTCTCCATCTTCAGCGAACGCAAGCCCCATAACCTTCGGGCACTGACACCAGATGTTCTGCGACCGATGACCACTTTGCTGGTCGACGAGTTTCAGGATGTCGGCGCTAATACCATCTCCTGGATACGTGCGACGTTTGCCGAAATCGAGCGACGGAATTTGAGGGTTCCCACCAACGGTTCGCCGGCGTACGCCTCGCTCATGGTCGTCGGCGATGACTGGCAGAGCGTTTATGGTTGGCGTGGCAGCTCTCCGCACTACCTTATCGACTTTGACAAGGTCTTCGAATCACCAGAACCCAACCGGGTGCTTATGCAGGAGAACCACCGGTCTCACCAAATGGTGATTGATGCCGCAGAAGAAATCGTAAAGCGTACGCCAGGTGGTGTACCTGGTAAGCGGGGAGTTGCGAAAAACCAAGCTGTGGCAGGGCATCAGGTGCCAGTCGAGGTGCGTGAGATGGATTGGAATCAGATCGCAGCCGATGTTGAGCGACACTACGAAGCAGGTGATTCGATCCTCGTCCTAACACGCTCTAACTCTTTGAAGGAAGAGGCGCGCGACGCGCTGGAGGATCTTCGTGAGCGAGCCAGGCTGGAACGGCGCTCTGAGCAGATCAAGTTCCTGACCTACCATTCTGCAAAGGGACTGCAAGCCAAAGCTGCTTTCCTGCTTGGTGATTGCGACCTCAAAACGTCCTCTCCGTCCAAGAATGACCTGTACGCTCAGGCTGGCCTCAATCGCCCCGGTGATCCTTGCGGATACGACACTTCACAAGGCGAGGAAGCCTTGCGTACAGCATATGTGGCGATTACCCGAGCGATTACCTATTGCTACTGGTACCTGGATGATGGCTCTAAGTCGGTGATCGAGCGGGCCAGCCGTCATATCAATGCGGCTCAACCGTACTGGAATCGGGTGAACGCTCCTGTTCCGGACGCTGCCAGCAAACCCAAAAGGCCAGCTAAGCAGCCTGACAGTCGAGTTCACTGAGTGCCTCCGAGAGTGATAGCGAATCTGGAGCAAGCAATTAGACGAGCATCTCATTCGATTTCTACAAGGCGACGATCCGTTGATGCGAGAGGCGATTGACGCGCTCAAGTGTTATCACGAGGCTGTGGATGCTTCAGCCCCTGAGGAAGAGGTAGAGCATCTGAAGAACGAAGCGGAAGCGCTCTTTCAGGCAGTGTCCAATTACCTAGTCCGCGCGACCGGAGGTCAAGCAGGGACGCTGCATTGATCGAACCTGAGAGGATGAAGGACTGTGTCGCGGGGTGGTCAAGACCTAGTAAATGAAAATTTTCTGAAGAGGAAGGTCATGGGAAAACATCAGCATCTTGTCGACCTGGCACTTGGAGGGGAATTGCCCAAGCTTGCGATCGAGTTTTTCATCGTGTTCTCCAGATTCGAATGTGCTCTCAAGCGGTCAGGGGATTATGCAGCGCCAGGCGACAACGCAAAGGTAAGCGCCAATTGGGACGCTTTCGCAAAAGCTCTCGGGAATGGCTTTTTTGAAGAGGTGATTGCTCAGGGTCTAGCTCCCGACCTAGTGCACAGACCGCCCAAGCTACAAGTGATACTTCCAGATGGAGGTGGACTAGGGTGGCGTGACAGCGCTGCTGTCACCAACTCGGTGGAGCTTTTCATCGCAGTTCGTCGTGCCCGGAACAACCTTGTGCATGGAGCTAAGTACCGTGACCAGGCCACGGGGCAGGTAGATCCCGTTGAGGGATCTGAGCGTGATGAAAGGTTGCTGGATCAGGCGTTGGCTGTGCTTGGCCTGGCGCTCGAACGAAATGCAAAAGTGCAGGGCTTTTTTCATCCCTACTGAGCTGTGACGTCAAGCTAGGCTTGATTGTTATGTCGTGGTTATTGATGCTGTCTTGGTGCGGGGCCGGAGCTTGTGGACGTGAAGCCTAAACCTAAATGTGTTGATGCACTTGTCCAACCAGGTAGGGATCGACCAGTGTTTGCAGTGACGGTTACAGATGGCCCTAAGCAAGGTTTTGGAGAATGGTGATGATGGAGCTCTCAGAGCTGCTTCGCAATCAAGCTGAGCGAGTATTCGGTGACAAGGTCAAAGCTGCGGTGTGGTTGGGGCGGCCACGGTCAAGCTTAGATGGATGCAGTGCGCTGGAGTTTGCTCAGGACGAGGCGACCTACCTGCGTGCAAAAGATGAGTTGGACAGAATCGAGCACGGGTTTACAGGCTGACTTGACGCCGGCAGGTACTCATTCAGGGAAGGCGAGCTCGGTTTGATTAGGGGAAACGGTAGTCGGTCGTTTAGAGAGCCGCGCTGCTCGACCTCGCTCGAGAGATAGGGGTGAATCGAGAGGAGTGGCCTGTTGCAGGCTTATCAGGCCTGGTAACCCACCTTCGCGTTCTAGCGTTTCGAGTTCAAACTTGAGTGTGTTGACAAGGTCTTTAGCCGGTTTACAGCCGTCTTCGCTTAGCGTTAGAGCCAGTAAAGTCAATGGACTCAGCTTGAGACGCGCGCTTAGCTGTTCAAGCTTGTCCAGCGTGATGCTTGATTTGCCACCCTCAAGCTTCGACAAGTAGGTACGACTGCTTGCATCGGCAAATTGCCGCTGGGTGATATTGCGTTTGCTCCTAATGGCGCGGAGCACAGTGGCAAATGATGACTTGAGTGTCATGAGTTCGGCCTGGTCATCTGACATTGTACGTGCGTCGCGCTCAGCGTTTCCTTTGTAGGATGCCGCATAGGGGAGGGCGAACACTTGATCGTGATTGGCGAAGGCAAGGGCGGGTGCCAGTCTAGCACGGGACTTTCGTCGGAAACGCATCTCTAATCCGCAGGGCCTGGCTTACAACGCCAAGGTGAGGTCCTCGCCCATCATGGAAAAGTGCGGCCTCAATTTCACGACTCGTCCATGTCCTGGGTAACCTGTTGTCATTGCAGTCTACCGTTGTGACCTTTACCAATTGCTCGATGAGCCAATTTGCCCTTCGATTCCAAGTCGCATGTCGTTGGTGGTATCTGATGTGGCCAGAGGGTGCGAAGTATTTAAAGGTCTTGCTATCAGGGGTTCTCAAGGCCCGCGCTACTTTCTGAGTATTGGCCCTCATACACCCAAAGCGCAGATGTGGGGGAGCCTGGACCCGCACTCTTGCGCCCAGCATCTTACAAGCCATGCAAGCGCCGCAGCGACGCGGCTGTCGTAAATCACGAATCCGGGCAAAATTAGCGAATAGATTTTTGTGGTGCCCGCATTGGAGCGAAGATCGCTCAGTCCTTCAAGCAGGTGAGGTTCGTCGGAGTGGAGCGCCGGCAGGGCCCGATTAAGGTACTCGGGCAGGCCCCCGTTTAGGCTTCCCAACCACACGGCATTACCGGGACGTTTGAAAACACCGCCCCACACCATGATCGCTCTTGCCCAACCGGCCAGTTCAGTTGGGTTGACCGGTTCTGAGCCAAGCAGCTTTTGATGCCGTTGGACAGTTTCTGTAGAAGCTGCTCATTCTGCGCAAACCCTGAGTTTCGATCGATGCTCTCAGTCCCTGTGGGCGTGGCAAGCTCGATGCGCTTGAGCGGCCACCTATAACGCTCGAAGGCGTCGCTCAGAAAGTCATCAACGCCGCCTCGATGTGGAAACTTGATAGAGCGTGCTCCTGTGACGATGGATTCGAACCACGTCATAAACGATAGGGTATCGTCATTCGTTAGAAAGTCATTTTTCGTCATGCATCTGGCACTCCATTTCATGTGAGCAGTCTGGCAGATGGCCGGGTCTTAGCGAACCCAGATAGGTATATCTCGAATACACAGGTTGAAAGCATGACTTTAAAAAGATGGCAGCAGAGGGTAGGGAGCGGGCGCTGATGCATCGCCCGTTGATACTTACTAGGTTTCAGATGGTCGGTGCGCACAATTAACGTACCGACTCATAATCCCGATGCTGCAGATGCGACGCGAGGTGCCGCAATAAATCTATTTCTGCGACATGGCTATCATGGAGTAACCATTCGCACGTGGTGTACAGAAGTGGGCATGCAGCCGTGTTCGTCAAATTATGCCACCTCGCTAGCTGCGCATGAAAACTACCCGTCTCTCAAAGGGGGGAGTGCGGATGTCCTCTTCATTGTCCTGCCTGAACCCTTGACTCACCATGAGTCCAGGCGGTTCGAACGCTATTTCAATTGGGCAGCCGGTGATTTGGCCACGCCTTCAGAGCTTGCAGGGTTCTGTCCGGTGATGAGCTTGCCATCTTCGACTACGAAGGGTGCCCAATCAGGGCCTTTTCGTATAGTCCGCCCTGGCGCTGGAATTCATCCTCAATCAGGAAAGACACCGCCTCGGTCAACTCCACTGCGGCTTCCTCACCATTGGTGAAGCCAGTGACACGACGCCCTTTGATCAGCGGTGCTCCGTCAGCAGCTCGACATGGCGCAGGGGCGCAAGGGCGTGACAGACAAATGCGATGGCGCGGGCAGCGGACTCTGCAGGAATCGCCTGCTTGTAAAAGTCGGCGATGGCCTGAGCGCTGGCTTCGTGGCCGCTACCAAATTTCAGCTCTGAATCCACGGCGTCCGGTTCGATTGTGGTGGTGCGGATATGGCTGCCGACCTCATGGCGTAAGCCATCCGAAATCGCGCGCACTGCGTACTTGGTGCCGCTGTACACCGAGCCGCCCGGGCTGAATACCTTGATACCGGCAACTGATGAAATGTTGATGAAGTGCCCCGCGCCTTGCTGCTCGAAGAGGGGGCAGGGCAGCTGCGATACCGTACATGACGCCTTTGATGTTAATGTCGATCATGTGATCCCATTCATCAACACGCAGTTCGGCAATCGGCGCGATGGCCATCAGGCCTGCGTTGTTGATCATCACGTCTACACGTCCAAAGGTATTCATGGCGTGTTGGTAGTGTTTGCCCAAATTCCGTTGTACCTCGCGGAGCCTCATCTATCCTAGGGTAGGCTTGTTTAGGTGGTGGCGGACTACGCGCCGGAGCCGCCTGACCTTGTCCTCTATCGAACACGTCCAGATCCAGCTTCGCGGGGAATCCGGTTGGTGTATGACTTTTTGATAGAGAAACTTAGTGACCAGCATTTGTTGCCTTCTAGTGCGTCTAGGTTCAACCGTGATCAACCCATCAGTGCTTTAAGCTCATGAATCTGGCACGCTAGGGTAGAGGTCGTCGGATGAGCACTGAGGGACGAGGATAGGGTGTGGAGTAGCTGGTGATGAAATGTGGTATTTTAGGCTTTTATGAAAATTTCGCGGCTGTGCCGCGCATACTGGAATTGAAGAGATGAGTGCTGACTTATTTATTTCTTACGCGTGGACGTCTGCGGCCCATCGAGAGTGGGTTCGCTTACTCGCCAGCCAACTCCATCTAATGGGCTATGATGTGAAACTCGATGAGGACGTCGATTATGGTTCGAACTTACACGGCTTCATGCAGCAAGTCACCGAAGCGACTCACGTGTTGCTGGTTGTTGACGAAAACTACGTCGATAGAGCGGACAATATGCCAGAGTCTGGAGTCGGCATTGAAACGAAGTGGATGAGTGGTGTTTTCAAGGATAAGCCAGAATCATGGCTGTCAATCTTGTATGTCCAAAACCCCAAACTTCTCCGGCCTAAATGGTTTGAGGGTCATAATCCAAAGGGCTTTGATTTTAATTGTAATATCGAAAAGAAACAGTTTCCGGGATCGCTACAACTTGAGGAGCTCTGGCGATGGGTTGAGGGGCTGCCGTCCAATAAGTCCAACGCCATACCATTGTCGGTACTACGTAATCGTACCGCTCGTCTTGAACGTGTTGATGCCCGTCGCGATCCTGCGCTTTATGTGAACCCTGCTCCCAGCGGACAAGTGATTTTTGCCTATAAAGACAATCCCCACTTTACGGTTGGTTACGCGGAATGTGAGTTCAAAATATCATTTAGCGGACGTTCTTTTGATAGTGTATATGTTTATACCGATGCAGGTCTAAAAGCGATCGGTTTGATAACGGAGCCGGATTTTGATCCGCTCACTGTAGCGTCTTTCTTGACGCCAGGTCGCACTGTTGAGCCAGTTGTGGGGCAAAAGGTAGTATTGCTAAATGTATATGGGCTTATGTGTGTCATAACAATTAATAGAGTGGGTTGTGAGATTAATGATAAGCAGTATACGCCAGGGCTGGTAGGCTTTGCATATGAAATCCTTGTGAGCGAATAGTGCTTGTCTTGGCAGGTGATGCCTATTTGATGCAAATCCCCAGGAAGGCAGGAGTTTTTCTGAGGTTTGGCTATTGGTCGTGTGGGTGCTAAGTGTATGGCTTGGTATGAAAGCGGAAAGTTGCTGAGGCCTTTAACCACTGTCACACACTAAGTAAGGTGAGTAATTGGTGCGGGTAATTGGTTGAGCTTAAAAGTCAGCTGTCACTAGGCCGTTGGATCAATCCTTGGTGGAGCAGTGGTTGTTCTGTTCTCCTCTCTTCTTCGCCGCCCGCCGCTTGAGCTTTTCAGCTATTTTGAATACGTCGTCTGCAGGGTCGGGTTTAATCGACACATAGCCGTTCTTGGCGAGCTCATGAAAAGCTTCTTCTACGGCCCGTTCTTTCGGGTTCCGCTCGATGAATGTACTCATAGCCGCATTGCCACCAAGGTGATCGGATCGACATGCAGCATGACATGCAGAGCCAGTTTAGTCACAGGGGCGCGGTGAAATGTTGCCAGGAGCGGCATCGACAGATGCCATACAATGGCCATCGCTTTCTTTCCAAATCCGAGAAGCCTCTGCAGGCACCGTGTTGGCAATCGCGCAGGTCGAGGGGCATAAGCAAGGGCGACGTTCAGTGCGCTCAGGCCGGCCAAGCCGAGCTTGACCAATGAGGAGTGAGGTATGAGGGATAAATCCCATCCTTTCCCATTTGATACGGAGGCGGAGCTCGTCATGGAAGCATTCATGAACGCTACGGGGGAAAGGCTCGATCAAGCGCGCAGACAAGTGGGTGGAGGAGATAACGTCCAGCGCTTCAGCCATGGAGGATCTTGGCAGTCACATCACAGCTATGCCCCGGACCGAGTCGATCAGATGCAGACCATTAGGCACGAAACAAGGTTGCGTGTAGAGGACATCATGGAAGGCCAACTCCAGCTCATTGAGCGCACTGCCGAGGAAATTTCCAGCAGCATGGCGGACAGCTATGCCAAAGCGTTTTACCAAATGCTTTCTGATACGTGCGAAGAGAGCGGCAACGTCATTGATGGCTCCGCGGGGAGCTTGGGTGAGCAGATGCTCAAGGCCATCGAGCAAGTCGAGTACTCGGTGGATCGGAACGGTCAAGTATCGCTTCCTGAGTTTCGCATGCACCCCACCCTGGCCAAGCGCCTTCATTCTGATCCTTCGCTCCGAGATCCGGTACTGCTGGCGAAAGCCGAGGAAATCAAGTCGCTCAAAACTGCCCAGGCACTGGCAGAGGAAGCGGCGCGGAAATCCAAGTTTCGATGCAGGGAGCAGTGATGGCCAAGGTATTGCTTTGCGTTGGTTGCGACGACTATCAGTCTCTCAAAAAGCTGACTGGGGCCGAGCGTGACGCGATTTCTATCCATACCGCACTTTGCACTGGGCCACTGAGCAGTATCCAGCCAGCCGACACCTATCTGCTTAAATCTCCGGCCCGGCAGGATCTGGATGCCTTGCTGCTGCAGATTCAAGATCGGTACGATGAGATTGAAAGCTTCACGCTTTTCTTTGCCGGCCATGGCGGAGAAGCGAATGACAGTTACTTCCTATGCCTGAGCGATACCCGGGGCGATCGCCTGTCGACCACTGGCTTCGCCCTTAGTCGCTTGTTCGAATATTTCAACGAGCTCAAAGCTGCTCACTGTAACGTCATCATCGACGCCTGCAACGCTGGCGGTATGGTTTCTAACCTGGGCATTTTGCTCAAGCCTGAAGTGATAGGTAAGGCAAAGACCTTCGGCGTCTCTTTTTTTGTGTCCTCTGCTGCAGATCAGTATGCCGGCGAGACCAACCGCGGTGGTTATGGAACCCTCGCACTGCTCAAGGTTTTAGACGGGGAGATCGACACGGGATCGCGAGCCGGGATGCTCGATCTGGTGGATATGGGGCGGCCTGCTGCGCAGTATGTGGCAGAACAAACCCAAGGGAGGCAAATGCCATCGGTGTGGGGAGTGAATCTCTACGGCCACATGCCGCTGTTTAGCAATCCGCATGCTGCCGACAATCCAACATCCTCTTTGCTGGGCCTCACTGGGATCTTACCCACATCTTTAGCTGGGCAAGCCATCAACAGTCATTCCGCCGAGCTCTACACGCTCATGTTCGCCCCGGAGAATGAGCTCACTGCGGACAATCTTTTCCCTGTTTTAGCCAGGTTCGTTGATCGGCTGGCCGAGATACCCAACTCGACCGGGGTGTTCATTGGCGGGATCTGGCAATCCTTGGAGAAAAGTACAGGGCGTCATGCTAATAGCTTCTCAAGGGTGGAATTGAGCGCGACATGCGTAGCTTTGCTCCTCCAGTCGTCACAGAAGGACAACACCGCTCGAGACTGCATTGAAGGGCTTGCCCACGAGATTGTCAGGGATGTTGAGCGCATCCTTTGCGCGATCGTCCAGGGACTTCGTGAGAATCCTGGCTCGTTATGCCGTCATGGCATTCCTGATCTGTTCTACCTTCCGCAGCGTATATCGCGGATTTTGGGTTGGGCCGGCGCAGCAGTGCACCTGGCCCGGGAGCTAGGCATCAGAGATGCCGTACTCCGAGAGGCCTTGGAGCAACTGAGCGTCTTGCTGATGGAGCACTATGCAAGCACGTGTGCTGGTATGAGCGAAGACGAAGCACCGTACTGGTCAGCTTTCCTCACAGCCATCAAAACCGATGACCTCAATGGCCTCGGTGAATTGGTCGTAAGCACGTTGATCAATGCGCTTGTTGAGCACGATGGGCGACTCGCTCGACCATTGCTGCCGGCAGAGGATGTGTACGCGTATCTCAAGGCGCGCGCAGACAAGGATTCTGTTGCTCTGAGCACTTTGAGCAACTCGCCCTCAGAAACTCTGGCCCTTGTCCTGCTCATCAGTGGGCGTCACTCGCTCGAGGAGGAACTGGATTACAACCTTGCGAGTCTTGACCACGCACACCTCAATATTTTCATTCCGCAAAGCTACCTGGACTTCAGCCAGTCTTTCGTTCCTAACGGGATAAACCATGTGTTTCAGATCGGCCAAAAGGTGTGGACAGTCGCGGATGTTGTCCAGCGTTGGGAGGCCGTGTGCAAACCCCAGATGGATAGTGACCCGTCGCTTCGAGATCCAGCAACGCGGATCGGCGCTATCTGCGCATCACTGCTTTTTCCGAATCGAGTGCCTTGGTTTTTACTCATCGAGCAGTGATCGCAGGTTGCAGCCAGATCTTCACGCGTGTCGAGCGCTGTGTCGCCGCGGCTCAGTCGCCCCAGCTAGCTATTCACTGAAGATGGCCAAGGCAAGCGCTTACCCAACTCACCAATGCCTCGCGGCAGTCGACTTTGAGATTCCAAGCATTCTGGAGGTCTCCGCTTTCGAGTGGCGAAAAGATTTCAATCGCTGAACTTCATCGCGCAATCTTCCCGCTTCGATGACGCGCGGTTTGATCGTCGATCGAAAGCGGCTGGTCAAGCGCATCAACGAACTCTAGCTCAGTGCGGACAAGCTCCAACAGATCCGCCGGAGGCATTTTTTCGCTAGCCCCGTACGTCAATGCAATAAGAGTGAGGGGATGGATTTTTAGCAGGCCGGCGATTT
>NZ_JBOBDQ010000036.1:0-57588 GCF_050586565.1 Pseudomonas sp. WC1 | reverse complement strand
TCGAAGGGGGATCCGGATCGCGGGGCAAGCCCGCTCCCAGATCGTGGGAGCGGGCTTGCCCCGCGATGATTCGAAGTGACAGCGGAGCTTCCGAATTGCTCAAGCGTTCCCTCACCACCCTCGCCCTCTTTACCCTCCTGGCCGGCTGCGCCAGCCATGACATCGACCCTCGCGGCTACGACCAGAGCGGCACCGCCTCCTATTACGGCTCACGCCACCATGGCAAACGCACTGCCAGCGGCGAGCCCTTCAACCAGCATGGCCTCACCGCCGCCCACCGCAGCCTGCCCTTTGGCAGCCGTGTGCTGGTCACCAACCTGGCCAACCAGCGCAGCGTGGTGGTACGCATCAACGACCGTGGCCCGCACACCCGCGGCCGACTGATCGACCTGTCACGCGCCGCCGCAGAAAAAATCGGCATGCTCCGTAGCGGAACCGCGCGAGTCCGGGTACAAGGTCTGAGCGATTGACCTGACTGGAGCCCTCGCCATTTTCGACCTGGCCACCCTCCCCGCCTTCAGCCTGCTGCAACTGGGCCTGGGCTTGCTGCTGATGATCTTCGGTGCCGAGCTGCTGGTACGCGCCGCCCTGCGCCTGGCCGGCCGCCTGCACGTGCGCCCGCTGATCATCGGCCTGAGCCTGGTCGCCTTCGGCAGCACCGCGCCACAGCTGACCGTGAGCCTGCAAGCCGCCTACCAGGGCGCGCCGGATGTCGCGGTGGGCAGCGTCGTGGGCAGCAACATCTTCAACGTGCTGGTGATCCTGGGCCTTGCCGCACTGATCATTCCGCTGCGTGTGTCACGCCAGCTGGTGCGCCTGGATATCCCGCTGATGATCCTCGCCAGCGCCCTGGTCTACCTGCTCGCGCTCAACGGCGAACTGGGGCGGCTGGAAGGCGGCCTGCTGCTGCTCGGCCTGGCCGGTTACCTGGCCATGCTCTGGCATCAGTCGCGGCACTATGCCCGCACCTACCCGGCGCCACGCACCGAGCACGCCAGCCCGCTGCGCTTCTGGAGCGGGGCACTGCTGCAGATCCTCATGGGCCTGGGGCTGCTGAGCCTGGCGGGCCACCTGGTACTGGAGGCAGCCGTCGAGGTGGCGACCGACCTGGGCCTGTCCGAACGCATCATCGGTCTGACCGTGGTCGCGGTTTGCACCTCGCTGCCAGAACTGGCTGCCGCGCTGATCGCGGCCCTGCGTGGCGAACGGGAGATCGCCGTGGGTACGGTGATCGGCAGCAACCTGTTCAACCTGCTGGCGGTGCTGGGGCTGACGGCAGTGACCACCCCCGCCCCCTTGTCGATTTCACCCAATGCACTGGACTTCGACCTGCCGGTGATGCTCGGCGTCGCCGCGCTGTGCCTGCCAGTGTTCTATTCCGGCTACCGGGTCACCCGCGCCGAAGGCCTGGTGTTCTTGTGTCTTTACCTGGCCTACGGCCTGCACGTGGTGACCTTCACCACCGGCCTGCCTCTGGCCGGACGCCTCGAACAGCTGATGCTGTTCTATGTAATGCCACTGCTCGGGGTCGTACTGCTGTACACCACGGTCCGCGCCTGGCGCCGCCAACACTAAGGAAAACAACATGGCTGACAAGAAAAAGACCGGTGAAAGCATCCGTCGCCAGGTAATGGGCGATGCCTTCGTCGATCGCGCCCTGGGCAACGCAACGGCGTTCACCCAACCGCTGCAGGACTTCGTCAACGAACATGCATGGGGCAGCGTCTGGGCTCGCGACGGGTTGCCGCTGAAGACCCGCAGCCTGATCACATTGGCCACCCTGACCGCGCTCAAGTGCCCGCAGGAACTCAAGGGCCACGTGCGTGGGGCGTTGAACAATGGCTGCACGGTCGAGGAGATTCGCGAGGCGCTGCTGCATTGCGCGGTGTATGCCGGGGTGCCGGCGGCGATCGATGCGTTTCGCGCGGCGCAGGAAGTGATCGACAGCTATCAGGCGAGCACCGCGAATTAAACGGCAAAACGCCAGAGACTCATGGAGATCCCCTGGCGTACGTCAAGACCACCTGCCTCAACCCACCGGCCGCAGGCCCTGGCTCATCCCGAACAGAAACAGTAAAAGATCATGATCCGGCTGAGCCTGCGCCTGTTCTGCCTTCACCACACGAGGCAACGGGCACTGCCCACCCTCCCCGGCCTTGCTGAACACCGTGGGCCGCGGCTGCTCCCAGGCTGCCGCCGCAGCGGTGGTCACCGCCAACGCCGCAACCAGGAACAAAGCTCGAGCGATTTCTAGTTTCATTGCTCTAAACCTTTGACAGCGCTGCCAAACGCCATTTGGTAAAAGTAGAGCAAGGTCTGCCACTGCGCCTCGTTGAACGACGAGTGGCGGCGCAATTGACGCAGGTCGTTGTACGCTGCTCGCTGGCAACTGATCCGTCGCCGACATTTCTCCAGATCCAGCAACGCGACCTCCACCCGCGCCTGCTCCCCCTCGCCAAGTACCTTGACGAACACATGCTTGCCGTACAGGCAGCCATGCTGCCAATGCCCCAGGTGCATGCGCGCCAGGTTGTCGGCCAGATCCTTGAGCATGCGCTCGTGCACCGCCTGCGGATAATGCTCGCGAGCTCCCGAGGCATGCCAGGCATCGAGATCGACAAAGCCATCGAGTGCCTCGCTGACCAGCAACGCACGCCACTGGTGATCGGCGTCACGCTCGGCACCGGCATAGACGATACGCGGCACCCGCACGCCCAACTGCTCGAAACTGTGCAATGCATCGAGTTCGCGCAACACCGTGGGGCGCCCGAAAGGATGCAGGAGGCTGCGGTAGATATGCCCGACCTGGCGTTTGGCATACAGCATATGGCCATGGTCATCGTTCAGCCGCTGCACGCCGCTTTCGCCACCACGCCGCTGGTTGGGTTCCTCGACCCATTCCCCTTGCTGCTGCCAGTAATAATCGAACTGCCTGGAATGATGCTGGGCTACCGCCATGACTCTTTACCCCTTGCGCAATACGTACACTCGCCACATGGCATAGAACGGCAGAAAGTCGAGACGTTCCTGAATTCTGAAGCCTGCTGAGGAAAACTCTTCTTCCACTGTAGCCGCAGGTAACACAAATCGGTTCTGGTAGCTGTCCTGTGTCGCCTTGGCACTGCGCCGCGCTTCGAGCTTGCGCCGGCGCCAGGCCTTGAAATTGCCATCCACCCACAGCGACAGGATCACGCTGTCGCGGCTAACCCTTTGAAATTCAGAGAGAATTGTCTTTCGATGCGCAGGGTCGCCAATGTGATGGAACAAGCGCATGCAGAAAATGCTGTCCACCGAGTTGTCCGGCAGGTCAATGGCAAAGGCGGAAGTCTGCAAGGGCCGTACCCGTGCGACGACTTCTGGCGGTTGTGCCGCACAGGCTGTCTCTATCATCGCGGCGGAGTTGTCTGCACCGATGATCACCCGGTTGGCCTTTTCCGCCAGCAGCGGCCAGAAACGCCCGGCGCCACAAGGCAGGTCGAGCACCAGCCCGGGCTCGCCGGCCAACGCCAGGGCGCGCCGGGCCAGCTGCTCGTCGCGCTGGTGGGAAAGGCGTCGAGCCAGGCCATCCTGGTGCTTGAGGAAGTACTGGCGGGCATGATCCCGGTCGTACTTGTCCGAGAATTCGAGTTTGATGGGGCTACGCATTGAGCATCTCCTGACTCCAGTGCGCCCACCTTAGGCAGGTGGGCGTTGGCGTCAGGTCATGCCGATGTGAAAAATCTGTAGGAAAGCTCCGCAGGTGTTACCGGACGTTAATCCGGATCCAATATCCCGCCACGCCCTTCGCCATGCGCCATCGGGGTGCCCTGGCTCAGATCGACCTGGAAACGACAGCCGTGGGGCAGCGTCGCCGTCAGGGTCACGCGCCAGCCCTGGTCGTCGCAGATGCGCTGGACCAGCGACAGGCCCAACCCCAACCCCTCGCCCCGACGCTCGTCACCGCGCACGAACGGCCGGAACATCGCCTCGCGCTGTTCTTCCGGAATCCCCACGCCACTGTCTTCCACACTGAAGCCATTGGCTTCCAGGCTGAGGCGGATGTATCCACTGTCGGTGTAGTGGGCAGCATTGCGCAGCAGGTTGCCCATCACCGACTGCAGGAAGGTGGCGTTGTACAGCACCGGGCTGGCACTGACCTGGCCATCGTAGTAAAGCGCCAGGCCTTTCTGCTCGACGGTATCGCGCCATACCCCGATCAAGTCGTCACCCACCTCGCGCAGGGTCGCCCGCGAAGCGACTGCACCTTCATCGCGCTGGGCACGGGCAAGCATCAGGAAGGTTTTCACCAACTCGCGCATCTCCTCGGTCGCCCGGGCGATACGTTCGACCTGGCTGCGCGCGCGGCTCTCGAGGTTGGGGTTTTCCATCAGCAGCTCGCACGAGGTGGCCAGGACCATCAGCGGCGTGCGCAGCTCGTGGCTGACATCGCTGGTGAACAAGCGCTCACGGGTCAAGGCATCACGCAGGCGCCCCAAGGTATCGTCGAAGGCGACGGCCAACTGGCCGACCTCATCCGCGGCATAATCCGGTGCCAATGGCGGTGCCAATCCCAACAGCTGATCACGGTGACGGACCTGGCGCGCCAGGCGGATCACTGGCGCCATCACCCGCCGGGCCAGCAACCAGCCGAGAATCACCGCCAGGGCCAGGCTGAGCACGAAGCCGACCACGACAACGGCGAACAGCACCCGCTCGCGCTCCTCGAAATCGCTCTGGTCCTGCAACAGCACATAACGTCGGCCATCGACGATCTCGACCATGGCGTGGTACGAGAGCTGGTCGCGAAATACTTCGTGGAAGCCGGCGTTCAGGTGGCGCAGGTCCTTGGGCAGCTCGAAATCATCTCGCCCGCCACTGAAGTAGAACAACTGGTCGGGGCGCGGCCGGTGGCTCCAGTCGCTGACACTGTCCATGCGCAATAGGCGCTGCAGGTCGCCACCGAGCACCGAAGAGATCAACCGCTCTTCGACCAAATGCACCGTGGCGACAATGCCAAAGGCAAATGCCCCGGCCACCAGCGCGCTCATCAGCGCAAAGGCGATGATGATGCGCTGGGCAAGGCTCTGCTTAAACTCCATCGCGGCCCTCGGCGAGGCGATAGCCGACGCCATGGACGGTATGCAATAGCGGTCTTTCGAAGGGTTTGTCGATGACCTGGCGCAATTGGTGGACATGGCTGCGCAGGCTGTCGCTGTCCGGGCAGTCGTCGCCCCACAGCGCCTCTTCCAGCACCTCGCGACGCAGGACGTGGGGGCTCTTCTGCATCAGCACGGCGAGCAGCTTCAGGCCGACGGGGTTGAGCTTGAGCAGGCGGCCCTGGCGGGTCACCTCCAGGGTGTCGAGGTCGTAGCTCAGGTCGGCGACCTGCAAGGTTCGCCGGCCGCCCCCCTGGGCACGCCGCAGCACCGCCTCGATGCGCGCGGCCAGCTCCGACAACGCGAACGGCTTGAGCAGGTAGTCGTCGGCCCCTGAGCGGAAGCCCTGCAGGCGGTCGTCCAGCTGGTCGCGGGCGGTAAGCATGATCACCGGGGTGTCGCGGCGGGCATCCTCGCGCAGGCGCTTGCACAGCGTATAGCCGTCGATGCCCGGCAACATGATGTCGAGCACGATCAGGTCGTAGTGTTCGGTCGCGGCCAGGTGCAGGCCGGACAGGCCATCCTGGGCACAATCGACGGTGTAGCCCTTCATGCCGAGGTAGTCGGCCAGGTTGGCCAGAATATCGCGGTTGTCTTCAACCAAAAGAATGCGCATCGAGATCTCCTGTGCGGCGCTTCGCCGGGCGCGGCAGGCGCAGCTTACGGCCATTTGCCCGCATGGTGCCATGCCCTGGATCGAAATCACCGAACTTGACGGTTTTTTCACCGATCATTCACGAACACAGGATAGCGGCCCAACGACAATGCCCCGTCTCTTACACCTTCTGGAGTCACCATGCAGGCTAGCGTCCCCCCTCGCCCGATCAATTTTTGGCTGTACCTGGGCATCCCATTCATCACTGTCGTGACCCTGGTCCTGCTGGAGTGGACCTCGCTGGACATGGACCTGGCCAACCTGTTCTACGACCCGGCCGCCGGCGCGTTCATCGGCCGCCACAGCTATGTGCTGGAGAATATCCTGCATGACCGCGTCAAGCAGGGTGTGATCCTGTTCGGTCTACTGGCAGTGGCCGGGTTCGCCCTGAGCTTCTTCTGGAGCCGGCTGCTGGGCTGGCGCCGCGAGTTGGGCTGCCTGGTACTGGCGCTGGCGCTGTCGACGGCCTTCGTCACGCCACTGAAGAAGGTGACCCAGGTGCAATGCCCGTGGAGCCTGACGCAGTTCGGTGGCAAGGAGACCTACAGCAAGTTGCTCGAAGCCCGCCCGGCTACCGACAAGCCGGGGCTGTGCTGGCCCGGAGGGCATGCGGCGACCGGGTTCTGCCTGTTTGGCCTGTTCTTCATGCTGCGTGACCGCAAGCCCCGCATGGCACGGGTCGCGCTGGCAGTGGCCTTCGTGGCCGGCTCGGTGCTGTCGATCGGGCGGATGATGCAGGGCGCGCACTTCCTGTCGCACAACGTATGGACGGCGGTGTTCTGCTGGCTGATCGGGCTGGGGTCGTACTACCTGGTGCTGTATCGCCGAAACCGCTGCGAAACACCAGCGGCCGAACACAGCGCTGCCTGATTAACCATCGCGGGGCAAATCTGGCAAACGAAAAAGCCCCGCACTAGGCGGGGCTTCTTCTTGGTACCGGGGGTAAGGCTGGCTTACATCATGCCGCCCATGCCACCCATGCCGCCCATGTCAGGCATGCCAGCAGCTGGCTTGTCTTCCGGCAGGTCGGCAACCATGGCTTCGGTGGTGATCATCAGACCACCGATCGAAGCTGCGGCTTGCAGGGCCGAACGGGTGACCTTGGCTGGGTCCAGGATGCCCATCTCGATCATGTCGCCGTACTCGCCGGTAGCGGCGTTGTAACCGAAGTTACCCGAACCTTGCTTGACCTTGTCAGCGACAACGCTTGGCTCGTCGCCGGCGTTGGCAGTGATCTGGCGCAGCGGCGCTTCGACAGCGCGACGCAGCAGGGCAATACCGACGTTCTGGTCTTCGTTGTCGCCTTTGAGGTCAACGATGGCAGCCAGGGCGCGTACCAGGGCAACACCACCGCCAGGCACCACGCCTTCTTCAACGGCTGCGCGGGTGGCGTGCAGGGCGTCTTCGACGCGGGCTTTCTTCTCTTTCATCTCGACTTCGGTGCCGGCACCGACCTTGATCACGGCAACACCGCCAGCCAGTTTGGCCAGGCGCTCTTGCAGCTTCTCACGGTCGTAGTCCGAAGTGGTGTCGGCAACCTGGGCACGGATCTGGGTGACGCGAGCCTGGATGTCGGACTCTTCGCCAGCACCGTCGATGATGGTGGTGTTTTCCTTGGACAGGATGACGCGCTTGGCGTTACCCAGGTGCTCCAGGGTGGCGGTTTCCAGGGACAGGCCGATCTCTTCGGAGATCACGGTGCCGCCGGTCAGGACAGCGATGTCCTGCAGCATGGCCTTGCGGCGATCGCCGAAGCCTGGCGCCTTGACCGCGGCGACCTTGACGATGCCGCGCATGTTGTTGACCACCAGGGTAGCCAGGGCTTCGCCTTCGACGTCCTCGGCAACGATCAGCAGCGGACGGCCGGCCTTGGCAACGGCTTCCAGAACTGGCAGCAGCTCACGGATGTTGGAGATCTTCTTGTCGACCAGCAGCAGCAGGGCGCCTTCCAGCTCGGCAACCATGGTGTCCGGCTTGTTGACGAAGTACGGCGACAGGTAGCCGCGGTCGAACTGCATGCCTTCGACGACGGACAGTTCGTTTTCCAGGCCCGAGCCTTCTTCAACGGTGATCACGCCTTCCTTGCCGACTTTTTCCATGGCTTCGGCGATGATTTCACCGATGGAGTTGTCGGAGTTGGCGGAGATGGTGCCTACCTGGGCGATGGCCTTGGAATCGGCGCATGGCTTGGACAGGTTCTTCAGCTCGGCGACGACGGCGGCGGTGGCCTTGTCGATGCCGCGCTTGAGGTCCATCGGGTTCATGCCGGCAGCGACGGCTTTCAGGCCTTCGTTGACGATGGCCTGGGCCAGGACGGTAGCGGTGGTGGTGCCGTCACCGGCAGCGTCGTTGGCCTTGGAAGCAACTTCCTTGACCAGCTGGGCGCCCATGTTCTCGAAAGCGTCTTTGAGCTCGATCTCTTTGGCGACGGAAACGCCGTCCTTGGTGATGGTCGGCGCGCCGAAGCTCTTGGCCAGGACCACGTTACGGCCTTTCGGGCCCAGGGTCGCTTTTACCGCGTCAGCCAGAACGTTGACACCAACCAGCATTTTCTTACGGGCGGAATCGCCGAATTTTACGTCTTTAGCAGCCATGATCGTTTAATCCTTGGAATTCTTTGGAGTAACGGGAAGTCGGGGAAATCAGCCTTCGATAACAGCGAGGATTTCGTTCTCGGCCATTACCAGCAGGTCTTCGCCATCGACTTTCACGGTGTTGCTGCCCGAGTAAGGGCCGAAAACCACTTTGTCACCCACTTTCACGGCCAGCGCGCGTACTTCGCCGTTGTCCAGGATGCGACCGGTGCCGACGGCAACGACTTCACCGCGGTTTGGTTTTTCAGCGGCCGAACCCGGCAGGACGATACCGCCAGCGGTTTTCGATTCTTCTTCGCTGCGACGGATGACGACGCGGTCATGCAGAGGACGAAGCTTCATTGTCGATCTCTCCCAAATTGTGGTTTTCATCGGCCGGTGTCAGCACCGGCGGGTTGATTCGATCCGGCGTTGCCGGGGGGTGGCTCGCAAAGGGCGAACCACCTGTGTCATGTCTGGTGTCGCCACCAGAAACCTTGCGGTGACCACATACATGAGGCCGGCAAAATCGATTACAAGGCTTGAAAGGAAATTTTTTCACCACGCCATCGTGAGAGCAGGCTTGGCCCGCGACAGCGCCAGCCATCGCCGACCAAGCCCGCGATCCTCCCTCGGCGTTACTTGTCGCGACGCTCGTACTCGCCCTCGATCACGTTCGGACGGTGGCCGTCATCGCGGGGCTGGGCCTGGAACGGATCATCCTGGAACGCCCGCTGACGCAGGGCCTGCTCTTCGGCGCGGCGGCGCAGACGGCCGGCCACCAGGCGGCGGGTGAACGGCAGCAGGCACAGCAGGCCCAGCACGTCACTGATGAAACCCGGCAGCAGCAACAGGCCGCCACCGACGGTGAGCATCAAGCCCTGGAACATGTCCTCGGCTGGCAGTTCGCCGCGCTGCAGGCTCTCCCGGGCACGCAGGGCGGTAGCCAGGCCGGCCACGCGCATCACCAGCACACCCAGGGCGGAACCGGCGATGATCAGCAGCAACGCTGGGAAGAAGCCAATGGCGGCGCTGACCTTGACGAAGACGAACAGCTCCAGCACAGGAAAAATAAGAAACAGCAGTAGAAAAGCACGCATCAAGGGTTCCTCGACGGAAGAGAATCTTCCTGTAAGACCATCAGATGGATGCCTCGACGCCTGTTTTCAACCCTCGACTTGCGTCGCATCCGGCCATTTTTCAGCGCGCGCCAGTAAAACCAGAGCCTCGCGGACTTGTGTCGGCGTATTGCAAGTAGTTGGGAAAGGCAGCCAGTAAATGCCCTGACCAATACGCAGGTGCATGCCCTCGCTGTCGATACCGACCATGTGCGCCGAGCGCGGCAGCCCCGACAGTTTTACATAGTGTTCAATGGCATTGGCATGGTCGTCATTCATATGCTCAATCATGCTTTTTTCGACCTGGCCCGCAAACGGATTGGCCAACGTCACCTGATCGAGCCAGTGGATCGCGCCGAAACCACCGATGTAACGGTGGCGTACCGGCTCAAGCACCCAGAAGTCGAAATCGTGGGCCTTGTGGTAGTTCGCAGATTCGGGGAAATACCGGTAGTACCGGCTTGCAGCAGCCTCGATGGCGGCATCGTCAGTGAGTTTGCGCGCCTGGGCCATCACCGTCAGGCGTCCGACTGCCTGGACATCTTCGGCGTCGCGCTCACCTACCAGCAGCGAACACTTGGGGTCTTTCTGCAGGTTGTGGGTGTGCTGGGCGATGCGGCTGATGAGGATCAGCGGATGGCCGTCGGCGTCGAGGCAATACGGCACCACCGAGCCGAAGGGGAAACCGGGCATCGATTTGGAATGCGTGGAGAGGACGCCGCGGTATTCCTTGAGCAGCAGTTCCCGGGCGGGGCGAAGGGCGTTGGTACTCACTGTAGGGCTCCTGGCGGCGGACTGGATGGGTGACAAGATAAGCATTATCACCCGCCGCTGCCACTGGGTATGCTGCGCAGACCATCGCCGGCTCCCACAGGAGTCGAAGTGCCCCTGTGGGAGCCGGCTTGCCGGCGATGGGGCGCGCAGCGCCCCTGCGATCTACCAGGTAACGCCGAAACCGGCGGTATAGCGGGTCTTGTCCAGGTCGCTGTCGCGGGTGCCCTTGATCAGGTCCTTTTCCGCCTTGAGGTTGAGCGAAGCCCACTCGGTCACCTTGTAGCGCAGGCCCATCTCGGCATCGAGCGAGTAGTCGGCCACGCCGCCCAGCGGCTTGCCGAATTCGCCATTGGTGAAGAATTCGACCTTCTTGCCGATCAGGTAACGGTTGTAGTCCCACTTCACCGCGGCGGAATAGAAGTTGTCCTTGCCACCGTCGCGGTACTCGAAGTCGGTGCGGTTGATCAGCGAGCCCAGCGAGAACGCGCCGAGCTCGTCATCCCAGAACTGGTAGCCCGGGCCGGTACCGACGGTACGCTGGCGGGCCAGATCCTCGATATGGTCGCGCTTGTATTCCAGGCGCCCCTGCCAGAACCACTTCTCGGTTATGAAGCGGTCTAGCGCGTACTCGGCGCTCCAGTTGTTGGTGGTGGTGACGTCGTCCTTGGTCTCGCGGTTGTATTCGCCCTCGGCGTTGTGCCGCCAGCGGCCATGGCGGGCAGTGGTCTTGAAGCTGACGTCATAGTCGTCGGTGTTGTTCTCGGCGCGCTTGTAGTCCATCGCCACATCGACGTTGCCCTTCCACAGGAAATCCTCGAGCACCGGACGCGGCTTCATGATCTGCTCGATGCTGGCCAGCTCGACGGTCTTCGGTGCCTCGCCGTTGGCCAGGGTCACCTTGCCGGGTTCGGCGGCCTTCAATGCCTTGGCTTTCTCGCCGCTGTAGGCATCTTGCTTGACCAGCAGTTCCTGATCGCTTTCCAGCGTCTGCACCTGTTTCCAGTCCAGGGCGATCGAACCTCCATAGGGGGTCTCCAGCAGCAGCTTGCCGCCGTCGAAGACCTTGATCTTGCCGCTCAGGCGGTCACCGTTCTTCATCCACACGGTATCGGCGAGCACGGGCGTACAAAGGGACGCAGCGATGAGGCACAGCAGGGTTCTAGAAGACATAAGCGCAATATGGGTTCGATTCGACGAAAAAGCCGGGCATTATCCAGATACCGACAACCTGAGCAAGGACAGACCCAGACCATGCCGATGAGTTCCACTCGCATTTGCCGGAACCTTCTGTCCGGTTTCATCTGCAGCACAGGGATCTTCTGATGTACGCCCTCGATCCGCCCGCTGCGCAGGATGCACAAGCCCGACGAATGGCACTGTATTCCGTCCTCGGCCAAGTACCGCCGGGGAAGGTCGTCAGCTACGGACAACTCGCCGAGCTTGCAGGCCTTGGCCGCGCGGCGCGGTGGGTAGGACGCACACTTTCGCAGCTACCCCAGGACACCCGCCTGCCCTGGCACCGGGTACTGGGCGCGGGTGGCAGGTTGAGCCTGGCCCTGGGCACGCCGTCTGGCGACGAACAACGCGCCCGGCTGCGCGCAGAAGGCGTGAATGTGGCCAATAATCGTGTGGATATGGCGCGCCATGGCTGGCGTCCGATGGAGCACAGCGGTTAGAGTGCGCGCTTTGTTTTCGCAAACCTTGAGGCAGATGTTGGCCCATGCCCCGTAAAACCTGGCGCGCTGCGCTCGCTGCCTATGCCAGCCCGTCAACTTTGGTACTTTTGCTGCTCGGATTCGCCGCCGGCCTGCCGTACATGCTGGTGTTCTCGACGCTGTCGGTGTGGCTGCGCGAAGCCGGCGTGGCCCGCGAGACCATCGGCTATGCCAGCCTGATCGGCCTCGCCTACGCGTTCAAATGGGTCTGGTCGCCACTGCTCGACCAGTGGCGCCTGCCGCTGCTCGGCGGCATGGGCCGGCGCCGTTCCTGGCTGCTGTTGTCGCAACTGCTGGTGGTGCTCGGGCTGGTCGGCATGGGCTTCTGCGACCCGCAGAAACACCTGTCGTGGCTGGTCGCCCTGGCGGTACTGGTGGCCTTCGCCTCGGCGACCCAGGACATCGCCGTCGACGCCTATCGCCTGGAGATCGCCGACGACCAGCGCCAGGCTGCCCTGGCTGCCAGCTACATGGCCGGCTACCGGGTCGCCGCCCTGCTTGCCACCGCCGGTGCACTGTTCTTCGCCGAGTGGTTCGGCTCCACCGGTTTCAGCTACCTGCACGAAGCCTGGACCGGCACCTACGTATTGTTCGGCGTGCTGATGCTGCCGGCGGTGTTCACCACCCTGGTGATGCGTGAGCCCCCCGTCCCCCTGCGTACCCAGCTGTCGGCCGCACGCTATGGCTTGATGCACCAGTTGGCGTCGGTGTTCGTGCTGATCATCCTGCTGGTCTCGGTACCGGCCAGTTTCACCCAGATGTTCAACACCGACTGGGGCAGCGTGGCGTTCGGCGACGCGACCCTGCTCGACCTGCTGCTCGAAGACCGCGCCTTCCTGCGCCTGATCCTCTATGTACTGCTGACCTGGGCGTGCCTGTCGTCCCTTGGCCGTCGCGGCCTGGCGCCGGTGCTCACGCCGGTCAACGACTTCATCGTGCGCTATCGCTGGCAGGCCCTGCTGCTGCTCGGGCTGATCGCCACCTACCGCATGTCGGATACGGTGATGGGCGTGATGGCCAACGTGTTCTACATCGACATGGGCTTCACCAAGGACCAGATCGCCAGCGTCAGCAAGATCTTCGGCCTGATCATGACCCTGGTCGGCGCTGGCGCCGGCGGCCTGCTGATCGTGCGCTTCGGTATCCTGCCGATCCTGTTCATCGGCGGCGCGGCCTCGGCGGCCACCAACATCCTGTTCCTGATGCTGGCCGACATGGGCCCGAACCTGGAAATGCTGGTGGTCACCATTTCGCTGGACAACTTCAGTTCGGGGCTCGCCACCTCGGCCTTCGTCGCCTACCTGTCGAGCCTGACCAACCTGAAGTTCTCGGCCACCCAGTACGCCCTGCTCAGCTCGATCATGCTGCTGCTGCCGCGCCTGATCGGCGGCTATTCCGGGGTCATGGTGGAGAAATTCGGCTATCACGACTTCTTCCTGGTCACCGCCCTGCTGGGCGTGCCGACGCTGGTGCTGATCGCGCTGCACTGGCGCCAGGAAGTCGGTCGGGGAAAGCCGGCGCCGGTGGAGAGCCCGGCAGCTGAACAACACTAAGCCATCATCGGCCTTATCGCGGGGCAAGCCCGCTCCCACGCATACTTTCTTTGGGCACTGCGTGGGAGCGGGCTTGCCCCGCGATGCGTCTAGCCTGCAACCACCGCACGGCGCCTGCCGATCACGAACCACAACGGCCACAGCGCCAACGCACCCGCCACGCCCGCGGCCAGGGCAAAATGCATCAGGCTCGCACCGGCACCCAGCATCGCCAACACCGCGCCGCCCAGGCCCAGCAGGGCGATGGTGATCATCCCCAGCATTGCCGACACCAGGCCCTTGCTCTGCTCGCTGGAGAACAGCGTCATGCGGTACAGCACCGCGTTGGCGACGCCCAGACCCAGCGCGTACAGCGACATGCCGGCCACCACACTGGTCACCGTCGGCCAGAACCAGGTGGCCGCGACCATCAGCGCCAGGCCCGCCAGGTAAGGCCACAGGGCGCCACGCACCAACGCCGGCAGCGGGTAGCGATCGGCGATGCGGTTGATGATCAGGTTGCCCAGGATCAACCCGCCGAACACCGGCAGTTGCCACAATGCGTATTCCATCGTGCTCAGACCTTCATCATGGATCAGCAGCACAGGTGACAGGCCGATCCAGCCGATAAGGGGCAACCCCACCAGCCCCAGCGCCGCGCTACCGGCCACGAAACGACGGTTGCCCAGCAACTGACCGTAACCCGCCAGCAATGGCAGCAGGTGGATGGGCGTGAACGGCAGGCGCGAACCGTCGCGGCGCTCCACGCCCAGGGTTTCCGGCATCAGCCGGTAGAGCAGCAGCCAGCACAGCACCGCGCCGGCGGCGAAGGCCACGAACAGCCAGCGCCAGTCCAGCCACTGCAGCATCAAGGTGCCCACCAGCGGGCCAAGCAACGGCGACAGCAGCGCGATGTTGGCCAGCAGCGCCATCATGCGCACCGCGTCGGCCTCGCTGAACGCCTCGTTAAGCGCCGGATAGCTGACCGTGACCACAAAGCCCAGGCCGATGCCCTGCAACAGCCGCAACAGGTTGAACACACCAATATCCTGCGCCCAGAAGGCCGCCAGGCACGCCAGCCCGAAGAACACACAGCCCCCCAGCAACAGCGGGCGCCGGCCATAGCGGTCGGCCAACGGGCCGATCAGCCACTGCAGCAGCACGCCACCCAGCAGGTAGAGGTTGAGGGCATGGGGAATGTATTCGGGGCTGGCCTGGAGATCGCCGACCACTACCGGCATGGCGGGCATGACCGCGTCGCTGGCCAGGTAGGTCAACAGTTCGAACAGCGCCAGGGTCAGGCCGAACAGCAAGGCGCGCAGGGGGGTGATATACAGCAGAGGTTTCATGGCGAACATCGGGTTGGCAGGCAAGATCAGGGTGTATGCCAGATATGGCAGCGCCTGGCTGTGAACAAGTGTAAAAAACAGGGCCGCTTCGCGCCCCATCGCCTGCAAGCCGGCTCCTACAGGTTGACCATTGACCCTGTGGGAGCCGGCTTGCCGGCGATGGGGCGCGAAGCGGCCCCGATTTCGCGGACGCTTATGTTACGCCACGGTCTCCTGCACCACGCGAATCACTCGCTGCGGAAACGGAATGTCGATCCCTTCTGCCTTGAGCCGGTCGCGGGCATGCTCGTTGAGCATGAACATCACGTCCCAGTAGTCGGCGGTCTTGGTCCAGATGCGCAGCGACACGGTGATCGAGCTGTCACCCAGGGTCGAAATAACCGCCTGCGGCGCCGGGTCCTGCAGCACACGCGGATCCTGGGCCAGCTCCAGCAGTACATTGCGCGCCTTCTGCAGGTCGGCGTCGTAATCCACACCCACGTCGAACACCACCTTGCGGGTCGGCTGGCGGTTGGTGTTGGTGATGATGCCGTTGGAGAGGCTGCCGTTAGGCATGATCACGGTCTTGTTGTCGCCGGTGCGCAGCACGGTGTGGAAGATCTGGATGCTGTCCACGGTGCCACTGACACCTTGGGCCTCGATCCAGTCACCGATACGGAACGGACGGAACATCAGGATCAGCACACCACCGGCGAAGTTGGCCAGGCTGCCTTGCAAGGCCAGGCCGATGGCCAGGCCGGCGGCACCGATGGCGGCGACGAACGAGGTGGTCTCGATACCGATCATCGACGCCACGCTGACCATCAGCAGCACCTTCAGCACGATGTTGGCCAGGGTGCTGATGAAGCCCTGCAGCGCCGCGTCTGCACGCAGGCCGACCAGCTTGCCCAGGCGGGCACTGAGCTTGTTGATGATCCACCAGCCGATGGCCAGGGTCAGCAGCGCCAGCAACAGGCGGCTGCCGTACTCCATGATCAAGGGAACCCAGGTCTGCGATTGGCGAACCAGCTGATCGACTTCAGCGTTCAAATCCATGTTTATCTCCTGATGCCGAACGGCAAGTACACAGTGAAGCGGGCAACACAAAGCCAGCGGCCCGGACCCCGATGGACATCAATGCGCCATCAAGGTTCCGGGCCGCCGTGCGATCAGTCGCGGAAGTTGTTGAACTGCAGCGGCATGTCGAATTCCTTCGCGCGCAACGCGGCGATGGCCTCCTGCAGGTCGTCACGTTTCTTGCCGGTGACGCGTACCTGCTCGCCCTGGATCGAGGCCTGGACCTTGAGCTTGGCGTCCTTGATGTGGGCAACGATCTTTTTCGCCAGTTCCTTGTCGATGCCTTCGCGGAACTTGGCTTCCTGCTTCATCTCCTTGCCGGACGGATAGGCGTCCTTCACTTCCAGGCACTTGACGTCGATCTTGCGCTTGACCAGAGCCAGACGCAGGATTTCGACCATCGACTCGAGCTGGAACTCGGCCTCGGCGGTCAGCATCACGGTCTGCTCCTTGTCCTTGAACTCGAAGCTGCCCTTGCCCTTGAGGTCATAGCGGCGGTCCAGTTCCTTCACCGCGTTGTCCACGGCGTTGGTGACTTCGTGCTTGTCCAGTTCCGATACCACGTCGAACGAAGGCATGGGGTTCTCCATAAAAAAACAGCGCGCTCAGCTTGAAGATGGAGCGCGTCAGGGTTAGGGGGTTAAAATGCGGACTCATTATAACGGGTTGCGAAACGCAGATGAGCAGCACCTGGCATATTCTCGGCGCCGGCAGCCTCGGCAGCCTCTGGGCCTGTCGCCTGGCCCGCGCCGGCAAGGCGGTTCGCCTGATCCTGCGCGACCAGCAGCGCCTGGCCGCCTATGAACGCAAGGGCGGGCTGACCCTGGTGGAGCAGGATGCCCAGCACCACTATGCGATCCCTGCGGAGAGCTTCGACGCGCCCGGCCCGATCCATCGCCTGCTGGTCGCCTGCAAGGCCTACGACGCCGCGCCTGCCGTGGCGCGCCTGGCCCCCAGGCTGGCCCATGGCGCCGAGCTGGTACTGTTGCAGAACGGCCTGGGCAGCCAGGACGAGGTTGCCGAGCAGGTGCCCCACGCCCGCTGCATCTTCGCCTCCAGCACCGAGGGCGCGTTCCGCGAAGCCGACTGGCAGGTTCGCTTTGCCGGCCACGGCTTCAACTGGCTGGGTGATCCGGCCAGCCCCGGCATGCCATCCTGGTTCGACGACCTGCACGACGCCGGCATACCGGCCCAGTGGGCGCTCGACATCCCTGCTCGCCTGTGGCGCAAACTGGCGCTCAACTGTGCGATCAACCCGCTGACGGTACTGCACGACTGCCAGAATGGCGGCCTGCTCGGGTACCTGACCGAAGTCGACCCACTGTGCGACGAACTGGTCAACCTGCTGCACCGTTGCGGCCAGCCCGAAGCGGCCAGCGACCTGCACGAGGAAGTACAGCGGGTGATCCTGGCCACCGCGGCCAACTACTCTTCCATGTACCAGGATGTCCGCCATGGCCGGCGCACCGAGGTCCAATACCTGCTCGGCCACGCCTGCCGCGCCGCTGGCCGACACGGCCTGGCAGTGCCGCAACTGGAACACCTGCACCGGCGCCTGGTCGATAACCTGCAGGCGCGTGGCCTGCGCAGCGACTGATTCTGCCCATTCATCGGATACGGACACCCTCAGACCCATGACCCTGCGTCAACGCCTGGAAAACCTACCGGTCGGGCAGAAGCTGCTGGCGGCCTTGCTGGTGCTGCTGGTGACCATCCTGCTGGTGGCCAACCTCGCCTTCATCAGCGCCGCTTACTGGATCACCCAGGAGAGCATGGCGCCCCAAGCCCTGCAGACCATCGGCAAGCTGGTGTCCAACCCGCAGCTGTCCTCACGGGCCGGCGACTCGCCGGAAGCCGCCACGGCGCTACTGAAGGAGCTCGACAGCTACTCGCCATTGCGCGCGGCGGCCATCTACGGCGGCGACGGGCGCCTGCTGGCGCAACTGCAACATGGCGAGCCGCTGAGCCTGCCCAAGCGCTACCGCAACATCGATGGCTGGCGCCTGATGGAGTTTCGCAGTACCCAGCTGATCCGCCTGCCACGCAACGCCGCGCCCCCCGCACACCTGCTGCTGGTGGCCAGCAGTGAACTACCCACGGCGTTCTACACCGGCACCCTCTCCGCCAGCCTGGCCATCCTGGTGTTCAGTGTGCTGCTGTGGCTGCTCATCGCCCGGCAGATCAAGCGCCTGATCACCCTGCCGATCAATCGCCTCGAAGAACTGACCCGCCAGGTCACCCGCGAGGAAAGCTATGCCCTGCGCGCCCAGCGCGGCAATGACGACGAAATCGGCGGCCTGGCCGAGGCGTTCAATACCATGCTGTCGCGCATCGAAGCCCGCGAGCAGCAGCTCAAGCGCACCCGTGACGAGTTCCAGGATGCCTATGACCAGGCCCAGGGCCTGGCCGAGGAAACCCGCCATACCAACCGCAAGCTGGAACTGGAAGTCCAGGTGCGCAGCAAGATCGAGAAAAAACTCACCGGTTTCCAGAACTACCTGAACAGCATCATCGACTCGATGCCCTCGGCGCTGATCGCCCTCGACGAACAGCTCTACGTCACCCAGTGGAACCACGAGGCCACGGTGCTCTCCGGGACACCGCTGGACGAAGCGCTGAACCAGCCGATCTTCCTCGCATTCGAGCCGCTCAAGCCGTTCTTGCCGCAGCTCAAGGAGAGCGTGGAGAAGCACCGGGTCGCCAAGGTCGAGCGCGTCACCTGGCCCAAGGGCGAGGACCTGCGCCACTACGCGCTGACCTTCTACCCGCTGATGGGCGGTGGCGGACGCGGCGTGGTGATCCGTATCGACGACATCACCCAGCGTCTGTCACTGGAAGAAATGATGGTGCAGTCCGAGAAGATGCTCTCGGTCGGCGGCCTGGCCGCCGGCATGGCCCACGAAATCAACAACCCGCTGGGCGCGATCCTGCACAACGTGCAGAACATCCGCCGCCGCCTGTCGCCGGACCTGCCGCGCAACCAGGAGCAAGCCAGCGAGCTGGGCATCGACCTGCCAGCCGTCAATCGCTACCTGGACAGCCGCGAAGTGCCACAGTTGCTCGACGGCATCCAGCAAGCCGGCGCACGGGCCGCCAAGATCGTCACCCACATGCTCAGTTTCAGCCGTCGCAGCAACCGTCAACTCGCCCCTTGCGACCTGCCGGCGTTGATCGACCAGGCGGTGGAGATCGCCGGCAACGACTTCGACCTGGCCATCGGCTTCGACTTCAAGGGCCAGGCCATCGTCCGCCAGTTCGACCCACAGCTGGGGCCGGTGCCCTGCACCGCCAACGAACTGGAGCAGGTGCTGCTGAACCTGTTGAAGAACGCCGCCCAGGCCATCCACCAGCGCCCGCAACCCAGCGAGCCCGGGCGTATTACCTTGCGCACCCGGCTCAACCCGCCCTGGGCGGAAATCCAGGTCGAGGACAACGGCGTCGGCATGCCCGAGACGGTGCGCAAGCGCACCTTCGAGCCGTTCTTCACCACCAAGGAGATCGGCCAGGGCACCGGCCTGGGCCTGTCGGTGTCGTACTTCATCATCACCAACAACCACAAGGGGCAGATGGAAGTACAGTCCACCCCGGGCCAGGGCACCTGCTTCACCCTGCGCCTGCCCCTGAACCAGGCCCAACCGGCCCCCCTGAACACGGAGACATGACATGGGCTATCGCCTGTCGAAGATCTATACGCGCACCGGCGACAAAGGTGAAACCGGCCTGGGCGACGGGCGCCGAGTGCCCAAGGACCATCCGCGCGTCGAGGCAATCGGCGAGGTGGACAGCCTCAACAGCCAGCTCGGCGTGTTGCTGGCGGGTCTGGCCGAGGCAGGGTTGGGCGAGCTGATCGAGGTGCTGGCGCCTTGTCAGCATCGGCTGTTCGACCTGGGGGGCGAGTTGGCGATGCCCAGTTACCAGGCGCTGAACAGCATTGAAGTGGAGCGCCTGGAGGCCGCGATTGACCGCTGGAACGACGAGTTGGGGCCACTGAAGAACTTCATCCTGCCGGGTGGGTCGGCACTGGTGGCCCAGGCGCATGTGTGCCGCAGCCAGGCGCGGGCGGCGGAGCGGCGGTGTCAGCAGTTGAATGCCATTGAGCCGCTGGAAGGGGTGGGATTGGCGTATATCAACCGGTTGTCGGATCTGTTGTTCGTGGCAGCGCGGATCATTGGGCGACGGCAAGGCATTGCTGAAGTACTGTGGCAGGCGGCCGAGAAGCCTCAGGGCTGAAATCGCCGGGGCTGCTTTGCAGCCCTTTCGCCGGCAAGCCGGCTCCCACAGTTACATCGCCGACCTTCGGTCAGTGGCGAACCTGTGGGAGCCGGCTTGCCGGCGAAAGGACCGCAAAGCGGTCCCTCTCACGAGTGACTCAAATCTCGGGCCAGAACGCCCGAATCCCCGCCACGCCCTGAGCACCGGCATCCCACGCCTGTTCCCGCTCACCCGGCCCGACCCCACCCAACAGGAACACCGGGCGGCTGATCGTGCCGATCAAGCGCTGCGCCTCATCCCAACCGAGCGGTGTGGCATCCGGATGCGTCTGGGTCGCCTGCACCGGCGACAGGGTGACGAAATCCACCCCCATCTGCTCGGCCAATGCCAGCTCCTCGGCACTGTGGCAGGACGCTGCCAGCCAGCGCTCCTGCGGGAATGGCCGGCCCTTGGCCGCGTACTTGCGCAACTGCGCGGCGGTCAGGTGCCAGCCGGCCGACGGGAAGTCGCCCAGCCATTCCAGCGGCCCCTTGAGCATGAGTTGCGCCTTGCCTGCGCACAGGCCAACCGCGTCGACCGCCACATCGCGGTACTTCGGGTCGTACATGTCCGGTGCCCGTAACTGGATCAGCCTGATACCGCTGGCCACGGCCTTCTGGATACCCTTGAGCAACTCGGGCACTTCCAGACCGTCCGGGGTGATCAGGTATTGATCGGGCAAACGCGCGGCGGAGACGATCGGCTTGTTGGCCTCGGGGAACGCATACTGCCCCAGGTCACGCGGAGCCACCCACGCCAAAGGCTGCCCTTCTGCCCCATGTGGCTCACCGGTAAAGCCATCCACCTCTCGCACATCCAGCAACACCTGCTTGTCCGGGTAATCGTGGCTGACCTTGATCAGCGGGCGCGAACCCGTGACCTCGATACCCAGTTCCTCGCGCAGCTCACGGGCCAGCGCCGCTTCGACGCCCTCCCCCGCTTCCACCTTGCCGCCGGGGAACTCCCACAAGCCGCCTTGATGCTGAGTATCCGCACGACGGGCGATCAGGATGCGACCATCGGCACCACGGATGACCGCTGCCACTACATGAATCCGCTTCACCCTTCACGCTCCGCCAGGCCAGCCTGCTGCCAAGCCTGGAAGGCCGGCCACTGGTAGATGGTTTCGATATAGGCGGCGGCCTCGGCCGGCACCTCGACGCGGTAGGTGCGCAGGCGCACGGCCACCGGGGCGAAGAAGGCATCGGCCAGGGTCGGCCGGCCAAACAGGAATGGGCCACTATCTTTGGCCACCAGGCGGCACTCGGACCACAGGGCGACCATGCGGTCGATGTCGACCTGCACATCCAGCGGCACGCTTTCCAGCGCCTGGTCGCGGGACAGGTCGAACGGCATGGCGCCGCGCAGGGCGAAGAAGCCGCTGTGCATCTGGGCACAGGCCGAACGCGCCTGGGCACGGGCCGCGATGTCGTCCGGCCACAGGCATGCTTGCGGATGCTGCTCGTTGAGGTACTCGGCGATGGCCAGGGAATCAGCGATGACGCCATGCTCGGTCTTGAGCAGCGGCACCTTGCCTGTGGCCGAGAACGCCAGCAGGCGCTGGCGGGTATCGGGCTGGTTGAGTTTGATCAGGGTTTCTTCGTAGGGCACGCCGGCCAGGTCAAGGGCCAGGGCGCCGCGTAGCGACCAGGAGGAATACAGCTTGTCGCCGATGATCAGGTGATAGCTCATGGTTCGGCTCCATGTTGCGGGCAGTGTGCGGTAATCGCGGGGCAAGCCCGCTCCCACCAAGCTGTGCGTGGGAGCGGGCTTGCCCCGCGATGGGTCAGGTGCGGTATTCGGCGTTGATCTTCACGTACTCGTGGGACAGGTCGGTGGTCCAGATGGTTTCGCTGCACTGGCCACGGCCGAGCTCGATGCGGATGGTGATCTCTTCCTGGGCCATCACCGCCGAGCCCTGCGCCTCGGTGTAGCTCGGGCTGCGCCCGCCTTTGCTGGCGATGCACACGCTGTCCAGATACACGTCGATCAGGCTGACATCCAGTTCGGGCACGCCGGCGCGACCGACAGCTGCGAGAATGCGGCCCCAGTTGGGGTCGGAGGCGAACAGCGCGGTCTTGATCAGCGGCGAGTGGGCCACGGCATAGCCAACGTCCAGGCATTCCTGGTGGTTGCCCCCACCGTTGACCTGCACGGTGACGAACTTGGTGGCGCCTTCGCCGTCACGGACGATGGCCTGCGCCACCTCCATGCACACTTCGAACACCGCTTGCTTCAGTGCTTCGAACAGCGCGCCGCTGGCCTCGGTCACTTCCGGCACATCGGCCTTGCCGGTGGCGATCAGCATGCAGCAGTCGTTGGTCGAGGTGTCGCCGTCGATGGTGATGCGGTTGAACGACTTGTTGGCGCCGTCGAGCATCAGGTCCTTCAACACCGCCGGGGCGACCTTGGCGTCGGTGGCGATGTAGCCGAGCATGGTGGCCATGTTCGGGCGGATCATCCCCGCGCCCTTGCTGATGCCTGTGACGGTGATGGTCTTGCCGTCGAACTGGAACTGACGGCTGGCGCCCTTGGGCAGGGTGTCGGTGGTCATGATGCCGGTGGCGGCTTCGGCCCAGTTGTTTTCCGACAGGTTGTCCAGGGCGGCCTGCAGCGCGCCTTCGATCTTCTCGACCGGCAGCGGCTCGCCGATCACGCCGGTGGAGAACGGCAGGACCGACTCGGCCGGCACGCCGGCCAGTTCGGCCAGCCTGGCGCAGGTGCGCTCGGCGGCGGCCAGGCCCGGTGCGCCGGTGCCGGCGTTGGCGTTGCCGGTGTTGGTCAGCAGGTAACGCACGGTGCCCTGCACGCGCTGCTTGGAGAGGATCACCGGGGCCGCGCAGAAGGCGTTGAGGGTGAACACGCCGGCGACGCTGGAGCCTTCGGCGCAGCGCATCACCACCACATCCTTGCGCCCCGGGCGCTTGATGCCCGCCGAGGCGATACCGAGTTCGAAACCGGGAACCGGGTGCAGGGTGGGCAGGGGACCAAGACCAACAGCCATTAGAGCGCTCCTAGATAAATCGGTTGAGAACAAAAAGCGGGGCCGCAAAGCGGCCCCGGATGTGTCACGTTACTGCAGGTGGTTCAGATCATTCAATCTGACCATGGCAATGCTTGAATTTCTTGCCCGAGCCACACCAGCAAGGCTCGTTGCGACCGAGCTTCATGTCGTTGCGCACAGGGGCCGATGCGACGGCGACTTCAGCGCCCTCCTCGGCCAGTTGCTCGCCTTCCAGGCCTGGTGCGGCGGCGTGCTGGAATTGCATGCGGCTGGCCAGTTCCTCGGCCTCGCGGCGCAGACGGGCTTCTTCCTCGACCGGGTCTTCGCGACGGACCTGAACGTGCGACAGCACGCGGATGGTGTCGCGCTTGATCGACTCGAGCAGCTCCTGGAACAGGGTGAAGGATTCGCGCTTGTACTCCTGCTTGGGGTTCTTCTGCGCATAGCCGCGCAGGTGGATACCGTGGCGCAGGTGGTCCATGGTCGACAGGTGGTCTTTCCACAGATCGTCCAGCACGCGCAGCAGGATCTGCTTCTCGAAGGTACGCAGGGCGTCGATGCCGGCCTGGTCTTCCTTCTCGTTGTAGGCGTCGGTGATTTCCTTGAGCAGCTTCTCGCGCAGGGTCTCCTCGTAGAGGTGATCGTCTTCGTCGAGCCACTGCTGGATCGGCAGCTTCATGGCGAAGTCGCTGGACAGCGAGGCCTCCAGGCCGGCCACGTCCCACTGCTCGGGCAGCGACTGCGGCGGGATGTGCTGGCTGATGGTGGCATCGAGCACTTCCAGGCGGAACTCGGCGATGGTGTCACCGATGTTCTCGGCCGCCAGCAGGCTGTTGCGCATGTGGTAGATCACCTTGCGCTGTTCGTTGGCCACGTCGTCGTATTCGAGCAACTGCTTGCGGATATCGAAGTTGCGACCCTCGACCTTGCGCTGCGCTTTCTCGATGGCGTTGGTAACCATGCGGTGCTCGATGGCCTCACCGGACTGCATGCCCAGCGCCTTCATGAAGTTCTTCACCCGGTCGGAGGCAAAGATGCGCATCAGGCTGTCTTCCAGCGACAGGTAGAAGCGGCTCGAGCCGGCATCGCCCTGACGGCCGGCACGGCCACGCAGCTGGTTGTCGATACGGCGCGATTCGTGGCGCTCGGAGGCGATCACGTGCAGGCCGCCGGCCTCCAGCACCTGCTGGTGGCGCTTCTGCCAGTCGGCCTTGATCTGGGCGATCTGCTCGGCGGTCGGGTTGTCCAGGGCGGCGACTTCGGCCTCCCAGTTACCGCCCAGCAGGATGTCGGTACCACGACCGGCCATGTTGGTGGCGATGGTCAGGGCACCCGGCGCACCGGCTTGCGCGATGATCTCGGCTTCTTTCTCGTGGTACTTGGCGTTCAGGACCTTGTGGTCGATACCTTCCTTCTTGAGCAGGTTGGACATGTGCTCGGAGGTTTCGATGGTCGCGGTGCCGACCAGGACAGGACGGCCCTGGGCCATGCTTTCCTTGATGTCGGCAATGATTGCCGCGTACTTCTCGTCGGCGGTCAGGTACACCAGGTCGTTGAAGTCCTTGCGCGCCAACGGCTTGTTCGGCGGGATGACCATCACGTTGAGCGCATAGATCTGCGCGAACTCGAACGCCTCGGTGTCGGCGGTACCGGTCATGCCGGACAGCTTGGTGTACAGGCGGAAGTAGTTCTGGAAGGTGGTCGAGGCCAGGGTCTGGCTTTCGGCCTGGATGTTCAGGTTTTCCTTGGCCTCGATGGCCTGGTGCAGGCCCTCGGACAGGCGGCGGCCCGGCATGGTGCGGCCGGTGTGCTCGTCGATCAGGAGGATCTGGCCGTCCTGGACGATGTACTCGACGTTGCGATGGAACAGCTTGTGCGCCCGCAGGCCGGCGTAGACGTGGGTCAGCAGGCCCAGGTTGTGCGCGGAGTACAGGCTCTCGCCCTCGGCCAGCAGGCCGGATTGGGTGAGCATGTCCTCGATGAACTGGTGGCCGGCCTCGTTCAGTTCGACCTGGCGGCTCTTCTCGTCGATGCTGTAGTGACCCTCTTGGGTCACCTGGCCTTCGACTTCCTCGATGTGCTGGGTCAGGCGCGGGATCAGGCGGTTGATCTCGATGTACAGCTTGGAGCTGTCCTCGGCCTGGCCGGAGATGATCAGCGGGGTACGCGCTTCGTCGATGAGGATCGAGTCGACTTCGTCGATCACCGCGAAGTTCAGCTCACGCTGGAACTTCTCGTCCTGGCTGAACGCCATGTTGTCGCGCAGGTAGTCGAAACCGAATTCGTTGTTGGTGCCGTAGGTGATGTCCGCGGCGTAGGCGGCGCGTTTCTCTTCCGGTGGCTGGAAGGCCGAGACGATGCCCACGGTCAGGCCGAGGAACTCGTACAGCGGGCGCATCCAGTTGGCGTCGCGGCGGGCCAGGTAATCGTTCACCGTGACCACGTGCACGCCCTTGCCGGACAGCGCGTTGAGATAGACGGCCAGGGTACCGACCAAGGTCTTGCCTTCACCGGTACGCATTTCTGCGATCATGCCTTCGTGCAAGGTCATGCCGCCGATCAGCTGGACATCAAAGTGACGCATGCCCATCACGCGCTTGCCGGCCTCGCGGGCCACGGCGAAGGCTTCAGGCAGCAGTTGATCAAGCGTTTCGCCTTTGGCCAGGCGCTCCTTGAACTCTGCGGTCTTGCTCCGCAGCTGCTCGTCGGAGAGGGCCACCATCTTCTCTTCGAAGGCATTGACGGTGCTCACCGTCTTGAGCATGCGTTTGATTTCACGCTCGTTCTTGCTTCCAAAAAGTTTTTTTAACAAAGGCGCAAACATATCGGCAGGATCTTCCACACGTAGGGATGGAGGGCGGCCCCATGAGTCGCCCGTGCAGCCCAGAGGCCGCATGCGAACGAGCATTCTACCCGGAAACGATGGTGAGGAAAGTGGTGGATTTCCACGATGCTGGCACAGCGCTTTTAGGGGGCTTGACTAACATAGGGGCTTTTTGCGCAAGTTCAAGGTGCGCGCAGATGAAACGTATCGCGAATGACTTGCATCAAGATCCCAGCCAGCATGGCCGTTTTCGCACGTGGCGTGGGAGCGGGCTTGCCCCGCGATCAGGCGGCGCCTGTTAAACTGCCGGTCTAGCAACCCGCCGCGAACTTCCATGGCCTACAAACCCTCTTCCGCCCACCCGCCCTCGGCCCTGCTGCGCAAGGCACGCCCGCTGCGCCTGCTGCTGAACCAGGCTGAGCGCCTGGAGCACCTGCAGCGCCTGCTGGAAAGCCAGCTGCAGCCAGCCGCCCGCGAGCATTGCCACGTGGCTTCCTGGAAGGAAGGGACGTTGTTGCTGGTGGTTACCGACGGCCATTGGGCGACCCGCCTGCGCTACCAGCAGAAACGCCTGCAACGTCAGCTCATGGCCATGGAAGCCTTCGCCAACCTGACGCGCATACTGTTCAAGGTGCAACCGCCACTGGTGGCAGCCAAACGCGAGGGGCAAGGGCCGGAGCTTTCGGAAACTGCCGCTCAGAGTATCCGAGGGTCGGCGGAAGGAATCAGTGACCCGAAGCTCAAGGCGGCGCTGGAGCGATTGGCGGCGCATGCTCAAGGGAAGGATAACGGTTGAGAGCGCTCGACTTGAACCTTGCATAGGTACTCGATATCCGCCACAACGCAGTTCTCGAACTGTTTGCCATCAGCCCGAATCCAAATCCCAGCCATAAAAAAGGCCACCCGAAGGTGGCCTTAATCACTAGAGAGAGTGTTCGAACTTACACAGCCGCAACAGGGCGCATGTACGAGATCGGTGCCGTGCTGGCATCTTCGAAGGTGACCACTTCCCAGGCGTCGGTTTCCGCAATCAGCTTGCGCAACAGCTGGTTGTTCAGCGCGTGTCCGGACTTGTAGCCCTTGAACTCGCCGATCAGGCTGTTGCCCAGCAGGTACAGATCGCCGATGGCGTCGAGGATCTTGTGCTTGACGAATTCGTCATCGGAACGAAGGCCGTCTTCGTTGAGCACACCGGTTTCGTCGACGACGATGGCGTTCTCGACACTGCCACCCAGCGCAAGGTTGTGCTTGCGCAGGTACTCGATGTCACGCATGAAACCGAAGGTACGGGCACGGCTGACTTCCTTCACGAACGAGGTGCTCGAGAAGTCGACGACCGCGCTCTGGGTCTGGCCCTTGAGGACCGGGTGATCGAAGTCGATCTCGAAGCTCACCTTGAACCCGTCGAAGGGCAGGAAAGTGGCGCGCTTGTCGCCCTCTTCCACTGTCACTTCACGCAGGATGCGGATGAACTTCTTCGGTGCGTCCTGTTCTTCCAGGCCGGCCGATTGGATCAGGAATACGAAGGGTCCGGCGCTACCATCCATGATCGGCACTTCCGAGGCGGAGAGCTCGACGTAGGCGTTATCGATGCCCAGGCCCGCCATGGCGGAGAGCAGGTGCTCGACCGTATCGACTTTGACGTCACCGTTGACCAGCGTGGTGGACATGGTGGTCTCGCCGACGTTGGCCGCGCGCGCCGGGATTTCGACCACAGGGTCGAGGTCGGCGCGACGGAAGACGATGCCGCTGTCGACAGGCGCAGGCTTGAGGGTCAGGTAGACCTTCTCCCCGGAGTGCAGGCCGACGCCTGTGGCACGGATGGTATTCTTCAGGGTGCGTTGTCTAATCATGGCATTGGCCGCTTCAGCGCAAATTGCGAACAGGTATCAACAAAGGCTGGGGATGATAACAGACCCGGCCTTTGCTGAACACCAATCACCCTTATACCCCTGATAAATTCCATTAATCGGCCTGACGACGCAGGAACGCCGGGATATCCAGGTAGTCCAGATCATCCTGAGGGTTGAGTTTAGCGGCTGCCGCGGCACCTGCATGGGCCTGGTTGCGCATCACGGTCGGACGCTCCAGGTCACGGTAGTTGACGGCCGACTGCTCCTGGCGAACCGGGGCCGGGTTGGAAGCCTCGTACGCCTGCTGGGCAGTCTGCAGGGTGTTGTCGACCACCTTGACCGGTTTCTCGATGCGCGCGCCCAGGCCGGTGGCCACGACGGTCACGTGCAGCTCGTCGCGCATGTCCGGATCGATCACGGTGCCGACCTTGACCATCGCGTGGTCGGAGGCGAAGGCCTCGATGATGCTACCCACGTCGGAGTACTCACCCAGCGACAGGTCAGGCCCTGCGGTGATGTTCACCAGGATGCCGCGGGCGCCCTGCAGGTTGACGTCTTCGAGCAACGGGTTGCGGATCGCCGCCTCGGTGGCTTCGCGAGCACGGTTCGGGCCGCTGGCGCAGCCGGTACCCATCATCGCCATGCCCATCTCACCCATCACGGTGCGTACGTCGGCGAAGTCGACGTTGATCATGCCCGGACGCTTGATGATGTCCGAGATGCCGCGCACGGCGCCGGCCAGCACGTCGTCGGCCTTGGCGAAGGCGGACAGGAGGCTTGCATCCTTGCCCAGGATGGTCAGCAGCTTCTCGTTGGGGATGGTGATCAACGAGTCGACGCTTTCAGCCAGCATGCGGATGCCTTCATCGGCGATCTGCATGCGCTTGCGGCCTTCGAACGGGAACGGACGAGTCACCACCGCAACGGTGAGGATGCCCATTTCCTTGGCCACTTCGGCGATGATCGGCGCCGCGCCGGTACCGGTACCGCCACCCATGCCGGTGGTGATGAACACCATGTTGGTGCCCTGCAGCACTTCGGCGATGCGCTCACGGTCTTCCAGCGCGGCCTGACGGCCGACTTCCGGATTGGCGCCAGCACCCAGGCCCTTGGTCACACCAGTGCCCAGTTGCAGGATGGTGCGCGCGCCGATGTTTTTCAGCGCCTGAGCATCGGTGTTGGCGCAGATGAACTCCACGCCTTCGATGCTGCTCTTGACCATGTGGTTGACGGCGTTGCCGCCGCCACCGCCGACGCCGATCACCTTGATGACCGGACTTTGCGGGACGTTGTCTACGAGCTCGAACATTTTCCCTCTCCTTACAGTTCTCTAGTTGTCGCGCCTACCACTACTGCTTTGAAACTCAGAAGTTGCTCTGGACCCAACGCTTGAGTCGCTCAAGCACTGGCCCCTTGGGTTCATCGCCATAGCTGTTGTTGCTGCTGTTGCTGTTGCTGATACCGGTCAGGGACAGGTCCTCGGACTGCTTCTGCAGGCCGTAGGTGAGCAGGCCCACGCCGGTGGAATAGATCGGGTTGCGGACCACGTCGCTCAGCCCGCGGACGCTGTGCGGCACGCCCAGGCGTACCGGCATGTGGAAGATTTCCTCGGCCAGTTCCACGGCGCCTTCCATCTTCGCGGTGCCGCCGGTGAGGACGATGCCGGCCGGCACCAGGTCCTCGTAGCCGCTGCGGCGCAGTTCGGCCTGGATCAGGGTGAACAGCTCGTCGTAACGCGGCTCCACCACTTCGGCCAGGGCCTGGCGCGACAGCTCGCGCGGCGGGCGATCACCCACGCTCGGCACCTTGATGGTCTCGCCGGCGCCGGCCAGCTTGGCCAGGGCGCAGGCGTAGCGGATCTTGATTTCCTCGGCGTACTGCGTAGGCGTACGCAGGGCCATGGCGATGTCGTTGGTGACCTGGTCGCCAGCGATCGGGATTACCGCGGTGTGGCGGATCGCGCCTTCGGTGAAGATGGCGATGTCGGTGGTGCCGCCACCGATGTCCACCAGGCACACGCCCAGCTCTTTCTCGTCGTCGGTCAGCACCGAGTAGGCCGAGGCCAGCTGTTCAAGGATGATGTCGTCGATTTCCAGACCACAGCGACGCACGCATTTTTCGATGTTCTGCGCCGCGTTCACCGCGCAGGTAACCACGTGGACCTTGGCTTCCAGGCGCACGCCCGACATGCCCAGGGGCTCGCGCACGCCTTCCTGGTTGTCGATCACGTAGTCCTGCGGCAGGGTGTGCAGCACCCGCTGGTCGGCCGGAATGGCCACGGCCTGGGCGGCATCGAGCACGCGCTCAAGGTCGGCGGTGCTGACTTCGCGATCGCGGATGGCGACGATGCCGTGGGAGTTCAGGCTGCGGATGTGGTTGCCGGCCACGCCGACGAACGCCGAGTGGATGCGGCAGCCGGCCATCAGCTGGGCCTCTTCCACGGCGCGCTGGATCGACTGCACCGTCGACTCGATGTTCACCACCACGCCCTTCTTCAGGCCGCGAGACGGATGGGTGCCGATCCCGACGATCTCCAGGGTACCGTCCTCGCCGACTTCACCCACCAGCGCCACCACCTTGGAGGTGCCGATGTCCAGCCCGACGATCATTTTGCCGCTATGCGCGTTTGCCATGGTCCTGCCTCTCTCTAATTCTTCGCAACGGCGGGTTGGGCCGTCGTCGGTGCATTCGGTTCCCGCCAACCAACGGCAAGTCCGTTGGAATAACGCAGATCGATGCGGGCGATATTGGTGATCTGGTCTTTAAGCGATTTGTCGTAAATGGCAATGAAACGGCGCATCTTCTCCACCAGGTGGTCGCGCCCCAGCAGCAGCTCGATACCTGGGCCGGCGCTACCCGCGCCAGTGGTCAGGAACCAGCTGCCTCGCTCGCGCAGCTCCAGGCGAGCGATGGAAAAGCCCATGGGGCGCAGCATCTGGCTCAATACCTGATACTGCTGCATGACTTGTTGCTGAGCGCGCTGCGGCCCGAACAGCTGCGGCAGGTGCTCATAGTTGGCCAGTTCGCGCGGGGTGAAGGCCTGGCCCTGGTTGTTGAGCAAGGCCTCGTCGCCCCAACGCGCCACCGGCAACTGTTCTTCCAGGCGGATCACCACCTCGTCCGGCCACACCCGGCGCACCTCGGCGTGGGCGATCCAAGGCATCTGCTCGAGCTCGACGCGCATCGCCGCGAGGTCGACGGTGAAGAAGCTCGCCGCCACGTAGGGCGCGATACGCTGCTGCACCGCCTGCTGGCTGATGTAGCTGAGATCACCCTGCACGGCGATCTTGGTGATCGGCCGGTCGGCGTAGGGCATCAGGCGAATGGCCCCCTCATAGGCGCCAAAGCCGGCGGCCACCAGCAATACCGGCCACAGCAGGCGCTTCAGGCCGCCGAAGCTTGGCCGCGGCAGGCGCGCCGATACGGGCTCGTCGGCCACCAGTCGGCTGGCACCACGCGGCACCGGCTTGCTACGGCCGGTAACGGGTGGCTGCTGACGTATCATCGCGCCTTGCATGGCTATTAACCTCTCGTCGCTACGCTGTCGGCCAGGATCGCCAGCACCAGCTGCTGGAAGTCCAGACCGGCGGCACGGGCCGCCATGGGCACCAGGCTATGGTCGGTCATGCCCGGTGCGGTGTTGACCTCGAGCAGCCAGAAACGGCCCTGCTCGTCCTGCATCACGTCCAGACGGCCCCAGCCCTCGATGCCAACGGCATCGCAGGCGCGCGCGGTAAGGTCGATCAGTTCCTGCTCCTTGACGCTGTCCAGGCCGCACGGGATGCGGTACTGGGTGTCATTGGCGATGTACTTGGCGTCGTAGTCGTAGAACACGTGCGGCGTGCCCAGCGCGATCGGCGGCAGCACCTGGCCACGCAGCACGGCGATGGTGAATTCCGGGCCGTGGATCCATTGCTCGACCAGGACTTGCGAATCGTAGTTGGCGGCGTCTTTCCAGGCGGCGACCAGCTCTTGCTCGCTGTTCACCTTGGCCATGCCGATGCTCGAACCTTCATGGGCGGGTTTGACGATCAACGGGAAGCCCAGTTCCGCACTGGCGGCCACGCAATCCTGCTCGCTGGCCAGCACGGCGTGACGCGGCGTGGGGATACCCAGGCTCTGCCACACCTGCTTGGTGCGCAGCTTGTCCATGGCCAGCGCCGAGGCAAGAATGCCGCTGCCGGTGTAGGGAATCCCCAGGCACTCGAGCAGGCCCTGCATGCTGCCGTCCTCACCGCCACGGCCGTGGAGGATGATGAAGGCGCGGTCGATCTTCTCGCTCTGCAGGCGGTTCAGAAGGTCGTCGCCGACGTCGATGGCGACTACGTCGACACCAGCGCTGGTCAGCGCCTCGATCACTGCCTTGCCCGACTTCAGGGAAACCTCACGCTCGGCACTCTTGCCACCGTACAGCACGGCGACGCGGCCAAAGGCCTTGGCGTCCAGGGTCGAGTGCAACTTGTCGTAGGCGCTGGTCATTTCGACTTCTCCTGCTTGGCGCCTGCGAACAGCGGGCTATTCATCAATTGCGGGGCCAGGCCGCCGACATCGCCGGCACCCTGGCAGATGAGGATGTCACCGGCGCGCAGCAGCGGCTGGACCAACGGCGCGAGCTCGGCGCCGCGTTCGATGTAGATCGGATCGAGCTTGCCGCGCTGGCGGATGCTGTGGCACAGCTGGCGGCTGTCGGCGCCGGGGATCGGCTCTTCGCCGGCCGGGTAGACCTCCATCAGCAGCAGCACGTTGGCATCGCCCAGCACCTGCACGAAATCGTCGTACAGGTCGCGGGTGCGGCTATAGCGGTGTGGCTGGTAGACGATCACCAGGCGGCGGCTCGGCCAGCCGCCACGCACGGCCTTGATCACCGCGGCGACCTCGGTCGGATGGTGGCCATAGTCGTCGACCAGCATCACGCTGCCACCGTCGACCGGCAGCTCGCCGTAGACCTGGAAACGCCGGCCAACGCCCTGGAAGCCCGACAGCCCCTGGACGATGGCCTCGTCGCTAATGCCTTCGTCGGTGGCGATGGCGATGGTCGCCAAAGCGTTCAGCACGTTGTGGTTGCCTGGCATGTTCACCGACACTTCCAGCGGCTCGCAGTCACGGCGCAGCACGGTGAAGTGGGTCTGCATGCCCTGCTGACGCACGTTGATGGCGCGGATGTCGGCCTCTTCGCTGAAGCCGTAGGTGACCGTCGGACGCTTGACCTGCGGCAGGATCTCACGCACCACCGGGTCGTCCAGGCACATCACCGCCAGCCCATAGAACGGCAGGTTGTGCAGGAACTCGACGAAGGTCTTCTTCAGCTTGTTGAAGTCGCCTTCGTAGGTGGCCATGTGGTCGGCGTCGATGTTGGTGACCACGGCGACCATGGGCTGCAGGTGCAGGAAGCTGGCGTCGCTCTCGTCGGCTTCGGCGATCAGGTAGCGGCTGGTGCCCAACTGCGCGTTGGTCCCGGCCGCGGTCAGGCGACCACCGATGACGAAGGTCGGGTCCAGGCCACCGGCGGCGAACACCGAGGCCAGCAGGCTGGTGGTGGTGGTCTTGCCGTGGGTGCCGGCTACCGCCACGCCATGGCGATAGCGCATCAGCTCGGCGAGCATCTCGGCACGCGGCACCACAGGGATGCGGCGCTCCAGTGCGGTGGCGACTTCCGGGTTGGCCGGATTGATCGCGCTGGACACCACCAGCACATCGGCGTTGGCGGCGTTCTCGGCGCGGTGGCCGACGAAGATCTCGGCGCCGAACGACTCAAGGCGCTCGGTGACCGGCGACACCTTGAGGTCGGAGCCGGACACTTCATAGCCGAGGTTCAGCAGCACTTCGGCGATGCCGCACATGCCCACGCCGCCGATACCGACGAAGTGGATGCGACGGATACGGCCCATCTTCGGATGCGGCATGGCTTTCTGGCTCTCAACCATGGGCCACCTCCAGGCAGATATCCACCACGGTGCTGGTTGCGGCAGGTTTGGCCAGGCGGCGGGCGGTGCCGGCCATGGCGTTGAGTTTCTCGGGTTGCATCAGCACCTCGTTCAGGCGTTCAGCGAGCTGCGCTGCGCCAGTAGTCGCTTGTGGCATCAGGAAGGCGGCGCCTTCACGTGCCAGGTATTGGGCGTTGTGGGTCTGGTGGTCGTCGATGGCATGGGGCAAGGGCACCAGCATCGAGGGCAGGCCCGCCGCCGCGAGTTCGCTGACGGTCAGGGCACCGGCCCGGCACACCACCATATCGGCCCAGCCATAGGCATGGGCCATGTCCTTGATGAACGGTTCGACCTGGGCCTCGACCCCCGCCTCGTGATAACGCTCGGCGGTGGCGGGCGCGTGGTTCCTGCCCGCCTGGTGGAACACTTCGGGGCGCAGGTTCGCCGGCACCTCGGACAGGGCCTTAGGCAACAATTTGTTCAATGGTTCCGCACCCAGGCTGCCGCCCATGACCAACAGGCGCGCACGGCGCTCGGCCAGGGGCGCGCGCAGGGCGTCCATGAACAGCTCCGGGCGCACCGGATTGCCCGTGGTGCGCAGCTTGTCGCTGGCGGCAAAGGTGTCCGGGAATGCTTCGCAGACACGCGCGGCCAGCGGCAGCAGCAAACGATTGGTGGTACCGGCGCGGGCATTCTGCTCGTGGATCACCAGTGGCACACCACACAACCGGGCGGCTACGCCACCGGGGCCGGTCACATAACCACCGAAGCCGACCACGCAGACCGGCTTGAGCTCACGGACGATGCGCCGCGCCTGCAGCACGGCCTTGACCAGGGTGAACGGCGCCTTGAGCAGCGACAGCTTGCCCTTGCCGCGCAGGCCGGTGACCTGGATCAGGTGCAGCGGCAGGCCGGCCTGGGGCACCAGTTCGTTTTCAATGCCACGCGGGGTACCCAGCCAGTGCACACTGTAGCCGCGGGCCTGGAACTCGCGGGCACAGGCCAGGGCCGGGAACACGTGCCCCCCGGTGCCACCGGCCATGATCAGGACGTTCTTGCCGTCAGCGGCCATGGCTGGGCTCCTCGGCAAAATCGCTCTCCTTGAACTCGTGTTCTTCGCTGCCCAGATGGGTACGGCTCTCCCACTCGATGCGTAAAAGCAGCCCGACACAGGCGCAACAGATCACCAGGGAACTGCCCCCGTAGCTGAGGAACGGCAGGGTCAGGCCCTTGGTCGGCAGCAAGCCGACGTTCACGCCAATGTTGATCAAGAACTGGCCGATCCACAGGAACGACAGGCCGAAGGCCATGTAGGCGGCGAAGAACTGCTTGGCCTTCTCGGCCCACAGGCCGATGTACAGGGCACGCACGGTGATGAACACGAACAGCGCGATGGTCAGCAGCGAGCCGACCACCCCCAGCTCCTCGGCCAGCACCGAGAACACGAAGTCGGTGTGCGCCTCGGGCAGGTAGAACTGCTTCTGCACACTGTTGCCCAGGCCCACGCCCAACCATTCGCCGCGCCCGAAGGCGATCAACGCCTGGGTCAGCTGGTAGCCGGAGCCGAACTGATCGCTCCAGGGGTCGGTGAAGGTGATCAGGCGCGCCATTCGATAGGGCTGGGCCTGGACCAGCACCACCACCGATATGACCGCCAGCACCACCATCAGCGAGAAGCGGAACAGCCCCACTCCTCCGAGGAACAGCATGGCCGCCGCAGCGCCCATCATCACCACCGTGGCGCCGAAGTCCGGCTCCATCAGCAGCAGGCCGGCCATTGGCAGCAGCACGATGAAGGGTTTGAAGAAGCCCATCCAGCTCTCGCGCACCTCGGTCTGGCGACGCACCAGGTAGCCGGCGAGATAAATGACCACGAAGACCTTGGCGATCTCCGATGGCTGGACGTTGAAGAAGCTGAAGCCGATCCAGCGCATCGAACCGTTCACCTCACGGCCGATACCGGGCACCAGCACCAGCACCAGCAGACCGAAGGCACCGATCAGCATCATGAAGCCCATGCGCTGCCAGGTGGCGATCGGCACCAGCATGGTCATCAACCCGGCGCCCAAGCCAAGGGTGACGTACACCAGGTGGCGGAACATGTGGTACAGCGGGTTGCCGGACTGCACCGCGGCCACTTCGGAGGAGGCCGAGGTGATCATCACCAGGCCCAGGCCGAGCAGCGCCAGGCAACCGGCCAGCAGCGGGAAGTCGAGGTCGATGCCACGGCCGCTGATCAGCGGCGACGGGTACGGCTTGAGGATGCCGAAGATCATGCCAGCCCCTCCGCTGCCTGGGCGAACAGGCGCCCGCGTTCTTCAAAGTTCTTGAACATGTCGAGGCTGGCGCAGGCCGGCGACAGCAGCACCGCGTCACCGGCGCGGGCCAGCTCGGCGCAACGCTGCACGGCCTCATCAAGGGTCTGCACGGGCACCAGTTGCACGGCATCCTTCAGGGTTTCGGCCAGGCGTTCGGCATCGCGACCGATCAGCACCACGGCGCGACAATGCTGCGCCACCGGGCTACGCAAGGCCGCAAAATCGGCGCCTTTGCCATCGCCGCCGGCGATCAGCACCAGTTTGCCCTCGATATCGGCGCCCAGGCCTTCGATGGCCGCCAGCGCGGCACCGACGTTGGTGGCCTTGGAATCGTCGTACCAGTTCACGCCGTTGCGCTCGCGCACCCACTGGCAACGATGGGCCAGGCCCTTGAATTCGCGCAGGGCTTCGAGCATCGGCGCGAATGGCAGGCCGACGGCATGGCCGAGAGCCAGGGCAGCCAGGGCGTTGCTGTGATTGTGAGCACCACGGATCTTCAACTCGCGCACCGGCATGAGGGTCTGGAACTCGAACGCCAGGTATTTCTCGCCATCCACTTCACGCAGGCCGAAGGCCTTGAAGTCCGGCGCGTTGAGGCCAAAGGTCCAGCACGGCCGGCCTTCGACCGGCAACGGACGGCTCAGGGCATCCTGGCGGTTGACCACCACCTGGCGGGCGCCACGGAAGATCCGGTGCTTGGCCAGGTGATAGGCCGGCAGGCCGCTGTAGCGGTCCATGTGGTCTTCGCTGATGTTCAGCACGGTGGCTACTTCGGCGTTGAGCTGGTCGGTGGTCTCCAGCTGGAAGCTCGACAGCTCCAGCACATACAGCTCGACGTCGTCAGCCAGCAGGTCCAGGGCCGGGGTACCGAGGTTGCCGCCGACCGCCACACGTTTGCCTGCCTTGGCGGCCATCTCGCCGACCAGGGTGGTCACGGTGCTCTTGGCGTTGGAGCCGCTGATGGCCACGATCGGCGCCTTGGCGTGATGGGCGAACAGCTCGATGTCTCCGGACAGCTTGACGCCACGCGCGGCGGCCTGTTGCAGCGCAGGTGTGGCCAGGGCCAGGCCAGGGCTGACATACAGCTCGCTGGCCCGGCACAGGAAGTCCACGTCCAGCTCGCCACAGCGCACTTCCACCTGCGGGTATTCACGGCGCAGGGTGTCCAGTTCCGGCGGTTGCTCGCGGGTGTCGGCGACCGCAAAGGCAATGCCCCGGTTCGCCAGGAAGCGAACCAGGGACATGCCGCTCTTGCCGAGGCCGACAACGATGCGGAATTGGTCGGAAGCGATCAGTGACACGCTCGTTTACCTCAGTTTCAGGGTGGCAAGGCCAATCAGCACGAGAATCACGGTGATGATCCAGAAGCGGACGATCACCCGTGGCTCGGGCCAACCCTTGAGTTCAAAGTGGTGGTGGATCGGCGCCATGCGGAACACGCGCTTGCCGGTCAGCTTGAACGAGGCCACCTGGATGACCACCGACAGGGTTTCCATCACGAACACGCCGCCCATGATGAACAGGACGACTTCCTGGCGCACGATTACCGCGATGGTGCCCAGCGCGGCGCCCAAGGCCAGCGCGCCGACGTCGCCCATGAATACCTGGGCCGGGTAGGTGTTGAACCACAGGAAGCCCAGGCCCGCGCCGATCAGCGCGCCGCAGAACACGATCAGCTCGCCCGCGCCCGGCACATACGGGATCAGCAGGTATTCGGCGAACTTCACGTTGCCCGACAGGTAGCAGAAGATGCCCAGCGCACCGCCGACCATCACCGTCGGCATGATCGCCAGGCCATCGAGGCCGTCGGTCAGGTTGACCGCGTTGCTCGAGCCGACAATGACGAAATAGGTCAGCACAATGAAGCCGGCGCCCAGCGGGATGGCCAGGTCCTTGAGCATCGGGATGATCAGCGTGGTTTCAACGCTGGTCGGCGCGGTCTTGTACAGGAAGATCGCCGCAGCCAGGCCGAACACCGACTGCCAGAAATACTTCCAGCGGCTCGGCAGGCCGCGGGAGTTCTTCTCGATGACCTTGCGGTAGTCGTCGACCCAGCCAATGGCGCCGAACGCCAGGGTGACGATCAGCACCACCCACACATAGCGGTTGGTCAGGTCGGCCCACAGCAGGGTACTGATGGCAATGGCAGAGAGGATCAGCGCACCGCCCATGGTCGGGGTGCCGGACTTGGACAGGTGCGATTGCGGGCCGTCGTTACGCACGGCCTGACCGATCTGGCGGATCTGCAGGGTACGGATCATCCACGGGCCCAGCCACAGGGCCAGGGACAGCGCGGTCAGCACACCCAGGATCCCGCGCAGGGTCAGGTACTGGAAGACCGCGAAGCCCTTGTGGAACTGTTGCAGATACTCAGCCAACAGCAGCAGCATTAATGTTTCTCCCCGCTGGCGCCGCACAGTGCGGCCACGACGTTTTCCATCGCAGCGCTGCGCGAGCCCTTGATCAAGATAGTGGTGTCGCCGGCGGACTCGGCCTTGACGGCCTCGATCAGCTCAGCTTGAGTAGTGAAATGGCGGCCATTGGTACCGAATGCCTGAACGGCGTAGGCCATATTGGTGCCCACCGCGTACAGCGCATCGACCTTGCCACGTGCGTAGTCACCCACCTGGCGGTGACCTTCCTCGGCCCATTGCCCCAGTTCGCCGATATCCCCGAGCACCAGAACGGTGCGACCGGAAAAGCCGGCGAGTATATCAATGGCGGCACACATCGAGGTGGGATTTGCGTTGTAGCTGTCGTCGATGACCCGCACGCCGCTGGGCGCGATCTGCGCCACGGTGCGGCCCTTGACCGGTTGCACGGCGCCAAGGCCGGCAGCAATGCCGCTCAGGCTCAGACCAACGGTATGGGCTGCGGCAGCGGCGGCCAAGGCATTGCTGACGTTATGGGTGCCAAGCAGGTTCAACTGCACCGGGACACTGCCGTCCGGGCCATGCAGGGTGAACGAGGGGCAACCACGGGCGTCGCGACCGATATCGCTGGCGTAGAAGTCTGCTTGCGGGTTGTCCAGCGCGAAGCTGACGACGCGGTGGCTGCCCGCGCGCTGGCGCCAGATGTCGAACGCCTTGTCGGCCAGGTTGAGGATGGCCGTGCCACCCTCGCCCAGGCCTTCGAGGATCTCGCCCTTGGCCTCGACGATCTTCTCCGGGCCGCCGAACTCGCCGACGTGGGCGGTACCGGCGTTGTTGATGATGACCACCTGCGGCCGGGTCAGGCCGACGGTGTAGCGGATCTCGCCGATGCGCGAGGCACCCAGTTCGATCACCGCGGCGCTGTGCTCCGGGGCGATCTCCAGCAGGGTCAGCGGTGCGCCGAGGTCGTTGTTGAGGTTGCCACGGGTGGCATGCACTGGCCCGCGGGTACGCAGGATCGCGGCGAGCATTTCCTTGACCGTGGTCTTGCCGCTGGAGCCAGTAATGGCCACCACCGGCTTGTCGAAGGCAGCACGATTCAGCGCGCCGAGCTGACCAAGCGCTACACGGCAGTCGGCAACCACCAGTTGCGGCAGATCGACATCGGTGATTTCGCGCTCGACCAGCGCGGCGACGGCCCCCTTGGCCTTCACATCGGCCAGGTAGTCATGGCCATCGAAGCGCGGCCCGCTGAGGGCGACGAACAGTTGACCGGCAGCGACGCTGCGGCTGTCGATACTGACGCCGGTAAAGCTGGCGTCGGCGCCTGCCAGACGAGCACTCAAGGCAGCAGTCAACTGGCTGAGCATCATGGGCTCAAGCATGTGGAGCCTCCCAGGCGGCTAGGGCCTTCTCGGCTTCGACCAGATCGGAGAAGTCATGGCGCTCGCCATTGATCTCCTGGTAATCCTCGTGGCCCTTGCCGGCCAGGACGATCACATCCTCGGCAGCAGCAGTGGCGACCAGGTGGGCAATGGCCTGACCACGGCCGGCGACGAACTCCACGCTGTCGGGCTGGGCAAAGCCGGGGCGAATGTCATCGAAGATGCGCTGCGGATCCTCGGTACGCGGGTTGTCATCAGTCACCAGCACACGATCGGCCAGGCGCTCGGCGACTGCCGCCATCAGCGGGCGCTTGCCGGCGTCACGGTCACCACCACAGCCGAACAGGCACAGCAACTTGCCGTGGGCGTGCGGGCGCAATGCCTCGAGCACCTTTTCCAGGGCATCCGGGGTGTGGGCGTAGTCGACCACCACCAACGGCTTCTCACCGCCACCCAGGCGCTGCATGCGACCGACCGGCCCCTGCAACTGCGGGGTGACTTTCAGGATCTCGTCCAGTGAATAATCCAGCGCCAGCAAGGTGGCCACCGCCGCCAGCATGTTGCTCAGGTTGAAGCGCCCCAGCAGCTGGCTGCGCAGGCTGCGCTCGCCCTGTGCGGTGACGAGGGTGGCACGCACGCCATCATCGTCGAACGTGGCCTCGCGGCAAAACAGCGAAGCGTCCGGGTTTTCCAGGCTGTAGCTGAGCAACCGGGTCTCGATATGATCGGCACTCGGGCGGCGGGCGAAATCGGCGGCCAGGCGACGTCCGAACTCATCATCCAGGTTGACCACCTGGCAACGCAGGCTCGGCCAGGCGAACAGCTTGGCCTTGGCGGCCTCATAGGCCTCCATGCTGCCGTGATAGTCCAGGTGATCGCGCGACAGGTTGGTCATCACCGCGATATCGAACTCCAGCGCAGCGACCCGCCCTTGCTCGAGAGCGTGAGAGGACACTTCCATGGCCACCGCCCTGGCACCCGCTTTTTTCAGGTCGTTGAGGGTCGACTGCACGGCGATAGGGTCCGGCGTGGTCAGGCGACCGCTCTGCAACTCACCGTAAAAGCCGGTGCCGAGGGTACCGATCAGCCCGCAACGCTGGCCAAGGGCATCGAGCGCCTGAGCCACCAGCTGGGTGACGCTGGTCTTGCCGTTGGTACCGGTGACCCCCACCAGGCTCAATTGGCGGCTGGGTTCGCCATAGAAGCGCCCAGCGATCTGCGACAGCTGGCCGATCAGCCCCTTGACCGGAATCAGCGGCGCGTCGGTAATCGGCAACACGCAGGTACCCTGCTCTTCATAGGCGACGGCTGCGGCACCACGGGCCAGTGCGTCGGCAATATGCTCACGGCCGTCGACCTTGGCACCCGGCACGGCGAGGAACAGATCACCCTGGCGCACCTGGCGGCTGTCCAAGGTCAGCTCGCGGATCAGCGGATCGCGGCTGGCATGGGCGAACAGTTTGCTCAATGGCATCGTCATCAACCTCGCCCTCCCTTGGCGGGTACTGCGCTGGCTTGCTGCGTCGAAGGCGGCGGCAGGTTGTCCGGCGGTACATTCATCAGGCGCAGGGTGCCTGACATCACTTTGCTGAATACGGGCGCCGATACCAGGCCGCCGAAGTAGCCACCCTTGCTCGGCTCATCGATGACCACGACGATGGCGTAGCGCGGGTCGCTCATCGGGCCGAAGCCGGCGAACAGCGAACGGTAGGCGTTCTCGGTGTAGCCCTTGGAGCCGACGGTGGCTTTACGCGCGGTACCCGACTTGCCGCCCACGTGGTAGAACGGCACCTGGGCACGGAACACGCCACGCGGTGCTTCGATCACCTGCTGGAGCATGGCCTGCACGGTTTCGGCGGTTTCCTTCGGGATCGCCTGCACAGCCTCCGGGGCCTTGTCGACCTTGAGAATTGACAGCGGCACCATCTTGCCGTCGTTGGCCAATGCCGCGTAGGCATGCACCAGCTGCAGCGCGGTCACCGATACGCCATAGCCATAAGAAAGCGTCGCGGTTTCGGCCTTGCGCCAGTCGCGGTGATTCGGCAGGTTGCCCACGCGCTCACCCGGGAAACCGAGCCCGGTGTATTGGCCCAGGCCCACCTGGGACATGACCCGGTAGATGGCCTCGCCACCAATATCGAAAGCGATCTTGCTCATGCCGACGTTGGAGGAGTTGATCAGGATGCCGGTCAGGTCGAGGATCGGCCCACCACCACGCGATACGTCCTTGATGGTGTAGCGGCCGATCTGCAGGGTGAAGGGATACACCTCGACCTTGTCGGTCGGCTTCCAGCGCCCGCTTTCAAGCGCGGCGCTCATCGAAATCGGCTTGACCGTGGAGCCTGGTTCGAACACATCGATGATCGCCCGGTTGCGCATCGCCGCCGGGAACATGCTGCGGCGGTTGTTCGGGTTGTAGGTCGGCTGGTTGACCATCGCCAGGACCTCGCCGGTCTTGACGTCCATGATCACCAGGCTGCCAGCCTTGGCTTCCTGTTCGGCGATGGCGTTACGCAGCTCGCGGGTGGCCAGGTACTGCAGGCGCAGATCTATCGACAACGCCAAGGTCTTGCCGGCCTTGGCGTTCTTGGTTACCTGGATGTCCTTGATCAGCCGGCCACGCCGGTCCTTGATCACCTGCCGCTTGCCGGGCACCCCGGCGAGCCATTCGTCGTAGGCGAGCTCGACGCCTTCACGACCATGGTCATCCAGGTCGGTAAAACCGACCATGTGCGCGGTGACGTCGCCAGCCGGATAGAAGCGGCGGAACTCTTCGAGGCCGTAGACGCCCGGAACCTTCAAGTCGAGCACGTGCTGGCCCTGCTCCGGGGTCAGGCCGCGGACCAGGTAGATGAATTCCTTGTTGGCCTGCTGGGTAAGACGCTCGCTCAACTGCTGTGGGTTCTGCCCAAGTGCGGCGGCCAGCTGCGGCCAGCGATCCTTGGCCGCCTGCATTTCCTTGGGGTTAGCCCACAAGGTGGTGACGGGCGTACTGACAGCCAGCGGCTCACCGTTGCGATCGGTGATCAGGCCACGGTGCGCGGGGATGGGAATATGGCGCAGGCTGCGGGCATCGCCCTGCCCCTTGAGGAAGTCGCGGTCGACGACCTGCAGGTCGATGATGCGCCAGCAGATAGCACCGACCATCAGCGCCAGCAAACCGATCACCACCCGGAAGCGCCAGGGGTAGAGTGCGCCTTCGAGCTTCATCATGGCGCCACCATCCGCACTTCGTCAGCAGCGGGCACGCGCATCCTGAGCTGCTCCGAGGCCAGACTCTCGATGCGACTGGAGGCAGTCCAGGTGCTTTGCTCGAGGATCAACCGGCCCCACTCGGCCTGGGCCTTGTCGCGCTCGTTCAGTTCACCGTACAGGGTATTGAGCAACTGACGGTTCCAGTGAGCGCTGTAGGAAACGGCGATCGCCGAAATCAGGACGGCGACGAACAGCAGAAGCATCAAAAAGCTTCCGCCTGGCAGCGGCTTGGCAAACAGCCTGCTCACCGCAACTTCTCCGCTACCCGCATCACGGCGCTGCGCGACCGCGGGTTGGCCTTGAGTTCGGCTTCGGAGGCGAACTGCGCCTTGCCGATCAATTTGATCTTCGGCTCGAAGGCCTTGTGCTGAACCGGCAGGTTGCGCGGCAGGTTGTCTGCCTCGCCCTTGACCAGCTTGCGCATGAACAGTTTGACGATACGGTCTTCCAACGAGTGGAAGCTGATCACTGCCAGGCGGCCACCCACTTCAAGGGCGTCGAGCGCGGCTTCAAGGCCGGTCTCGAGGTCGCCAAGCTCGTTGTTGACATGGATACGCAGGCCCTGGAAGGCCCGGGTCGCAGGGTTCTTGCCCTTTTCCCAGGCCGGGTTGGCAACCTTGAGCACTTCCGCCAGGTCGGCGGTGCGGGTGAACGGCTGCTTCTCGCGGCGCTCGACCACAGCGCGCGCCATGCGACCGGCGAAGCGCTCCTCGCCGTACTCCTTGAACACGCGGGCAATTTCTTCGACGGGGGCGGTGGCGACAAACTCGGCTGCACTGATGCCCTGGCCCGGGTTCATGCGCATGTCCAACGGACCGTCGTTAAGGAAGCTGAAGCCGCGCTCGGGGTCGTCCAGTTGCGGCGAGGATACGCCCAGGTCGAGCAGAATGCCGCTGACCTTGCCATCCAGGCCGCGGGCGCGCACTTCGTCGCCGAGCTCGGCAAAGCTGCGCTGCACAATGACAAAGCGGCCGTCTTCGGCCGCCAGCGCTTGCCCGGTGGCAATCGCCTGTGGATCCTTGTCGAACCCCAGCAACCGCCCTTGCGGCCCAAGCTTGCTGAGGATCAGGCGGCTGTGGCCGCCACGCCCGAAGGTGCCGTCCAGATAGCAACCGTCGGCGCGCAGGGCCAATGCCTCGACGGCTTCGTCGAGGAGGACGGTGATGTGGTTGAAGCCGCTATCTATGGTCACAGGATCAGGTCACGCAAATCATCGGGCATGGCGCCCGGTTGTTGAATAGCTGCAAGGTCGGCTGCCGAAACCGCGTTCCAGGCATCCTCATCCCACAGCTGGAATTTGTTCAGCTGCCCCACCAGCATCGCCTTCTTGTCCAGCTTGGCGTACTCACGCAGGCGGGGCGGCACCAGGAAACGCCCACTGCCATCGAGCTCCAGGTCCACCGCATTGCCGATCAGCAAACGCTGCAGGCGACGGTTTTCCTCACGCAACGACGGCAAGGCGCGCAACTTGGCTTCTATCTGTTCCCACTCATCGAGGGGATAAACACACAAGCAGGGGTCAACGGCGTCGATGGTCACGATCAATTGACCATTGCAACGCGAATCGAGCTCGTCACGGTACCGGCTCGGCATGGCGAGACGGCCCTTTGCATCGAGGCTGACGGCGTTGGCTCCGCGGAACACGGCTGCGATTCCCCACAATGTTAGCTTTTTTGTGCCAGAAAACCCACTTCATCCCACTTTCTGCCACTTGCGCACACTATAGGAATCCGCCCGCCACACCGTCAAGGCACGTTCATAAGGAAATCCCTTACAGGACGGCGATTTAGCGCAACAAAGGAAGGTGGAAGGATTACAAGAGGGAAAAACTGACGGAAAAAATCAAACACACTCAAGCGGATAGAGTGCGAAGTTAAAGTGATTTATTAAGAGTAAGATTTTTTCGGTATTACCAGGACACATCTGCTATCGATTCAAGCAGGAAGGGAAGAGGTGGAGAGTCGATCTGTAAGCCGGGTTTTGTCGAGGACAGTCATTCCTCTACGACGGCCATCACTGGACGCCTCTAGCAACCTACCCGGTTCCGACGCGGGCCACGCCGTATGGAACCCTATTTGGTCTTGCTCCGAGTGGGGTTTACCTAGCCACGGACTGTTGCCAGCCGTGCGGTGCGCTCTTACCGCACCTTTTCACCCTTACCGGCACCGAAGTGCTTAGGCGGTTGTTTTCTGTGGCACTTTCCGTAGGCTCGCGCCTCCCAGGCGTTACCTGGCACTCTGCCCTATGGAGCCCGGACTTTCCTCCCCCGCCTTTTGCGGAACAAAAGTCGGCAGCGACTGTCCGATCGACTCTCCGCCGCCAAGGTTACCGGTAGCCACGCTCAAGAACAAGCGGCGCGACTATTAATATCACTATGCCACTAATGAGCTTTCTGCTTTTCCAGGGCCAACTGGTAGAGCAGGTTCTTGCGCACCCCGGTGATCTCGGCCGCCAGCGCCGCTGCCTTCTTCAGTGGTAGCTCGGCCAGCAGCAGATCCAGCACTCGCTGCGCCTCGGCGCTGATCGCCTGCTCGCCCTCCGGCGCGCTCCAACCGGCCACCAGCACCACACACTCGCCACGCTGCTGATTGCTGTCACCCTGTACGAATGCGCGCAACTCGGCCAACGGCAAGCCTTTGAGGGTTTCGAAGGTCTTGGTGATCTCGCGCGCCAGCAGCGCCGGACGCTCGCCACCGAACACCGCTTCCATGTCCTCCAGGCACTCGAGGATCCGGTGTGGCGCCTCGTAGAAGATCAGCGTGCGCGGCTCTTCCTTGACCTGCTCCAGACGCGCGCGGCGCCCGGCGGCCTTGGCCGGCAGGAAACCTTCGAAGATGAAGCGGTCCGACGGCAACCCCGCCGCCGACAGCGCGGCGATCAACGCACAGGCGCCCGGCACCGGCACCACCTGCACGCCCGCAGCACGCGCCTGGCGCACCAGGTGATAGCCCGGATCGGAAATCAGCGGCGTACCGGCATCGGACACCAGCGCCACATCGTCGCCGGCCAGCAGGCGGGTGATGAAGCGCCCGCCCTCGTCACGCTCGTTGTGCTCATGACAGGCTGCCAGTTGCGTATCGATGCCGAAATGCTGCAGCAGACGCACCGAGTGGCGGGTGTCCTCGGCAGCGATCAGACTGACATCCGCCAGCACCTTCAGTGCCCGGGCGCTCATGTCGTCGAGGTTGCCGATGGGCGTGGCAACGACGTAAAGCTTGCCCAACGTGGATTTCGAAACCCCTGCAACATCAGTCACTGCGCACACCTGCTTTCCGGATCAAAGGTCGCCATTGTAGCCCGAGCACCGGTAACAGGGCGCAAAGAACTTCGCCCCAGGCACACCTCGGGCAACCTATAGTGAAGGTTCAGTGTCGGCGAGATCGCGCCGTGCCCCCCGCTTGGGTACAATTGCCGGCCAACTTGATCGAGTAACAGGACCTTTACATGATCGCTTGTCTGCGGCTGCTCACAGCCCTCTGCCTCGCTGCCCTGCTGGCAGCCTGCGCCAGCTCGCCCTCATCCAGCCTGGGCGAACTGCCACGCACCCCGGACGCCAGCATCGAGCAACTGCTCGAGAAGGCGGCCTCCAGCAAGTCCGCCGAGGATGCGGCCCTGCTGCGCTTGAGCGCTGCGGACCTGGCATACAAGCAGAAGGACTTCCCGCGCGCCGCGCGGATTCTCGAGCAGGTCCCGCTGGAGCCGCTCAAGCCCGCCCAGCAGGTGTTCGCCTCCACCCTGGCCGCCGAGCTCGCCATGGGCCGCAACCAGCCCAAGGCCGCCCTGACCGCCCTCGCCCACCCGAGCCTGCAGCGCGTCGGCGAACTGCCGACCGAGCAGCAGGCCCGCACCTACAGCGTTCATGCCGCAGCCCTCGAAGCCGACGGCCAGGCCCTGGCCGCCGCCCAGCAGCGCGCACTGCTGGCCCCCCTGCTCAGCGGCCAGGCCGCCAGCGCCAACAATGACGCGATCTGGGCCCTGGTCGCCTCGCTGCCCGCCGAACAGCTGCAGCAGCCGGCCGCCGACGAGACCCTGGCCGGCTGGACCAGCCTGGCCCTGGCCGTGAAGCGCGCCGGCACCCTGGAACAGCAACAGGCCGCCATCGACACCTGGCGCCAGCAGCATCCAGAACACCCGGCAGCCAAGCAATTGCCGACAGCCCTGGTCAAGCTCAAGGAGCTGGCCAGCCAGCCACTGACCAAGATCGCCCTGCTGCTGCCCCAGGAAGGCCCGCTGGCCGGTGTCGCCCGCGCCCTGCGTGACGGCTTCATGGCCGCTCACTTCCAGGCCCAGCAAGGTGGCCAGCCCGCCCCTGCAGTACAAGTGTTCGACAGCTCACGCATTACCTCGCTCGACGACTTCTACCGCCAGGCCCAGGCTGCCGGCGTGCAACTGGTGGTCGGCCCGCTGGAAAAGCCGCTGGTCAAGAAGCTCGCCGCCTACCCGCAACTGCCCATCACCACCCTGGCCCTGAACTACGCCGACGCTGGCCAGAAAGCGCCGCCACAACTGTTCCAGTTCGGCCTGGCCGCCGAAGATGAAGCTCGCGAAGTCGCGCGTCGCGCACGCGCCGACGGCATGGTCCGCGCCGTGGCCCTGGTTCCGAGCGGTGAATGGGGCGACCGCGTGCTCGCCGCCTTCCGCCAGGACTGGGAAGGCAATGGTGGCACCCTGATTACCGCGCAGCGCATCGCCCAGCCCGTCGCCCTCGCCCAGCAGATCGCTGATCTGTTCCAGCTGCGCCAGAGTGAAGGCCGCGCCAAGAGCCTGCAGAGCACCGTCGGCGGCACCATCGCCGCGCAACCTTCGCGCCGCCAGGACATCGACTTCATCTTCCTCGCCTCGACGCCGCAGCAAGCCCAGCAGATCAAACCCACGCTGAACTTCCAGTACGCCGGTGACGTGCCTGTCTACGCCACCTCCAACCTGTATAGCGCCAGCGGTGACGTGAACCAGTACAACGACATGAACGGCATCCGCTTCTGCGAAACGCCGTGGCTGCTGGACACCACCAACAGCCTGCGCCAACAAGTCGTGCAGCAGTGGCCTCAGGCCGCCGGCAGCCTCGGCCGCCTGTACGCCATGGGCGTCGACGCCTACAGCCTTGCACCGCGCCTGGGCCAACTCAAGGCGCTGCCGGACAACCGCGTCGAAGGCCTGTCCGGCAGCCTGAGCATGAACCCCAGCCAGCGCATCGAGCGCCAGCTGCCATGGGCCGAATTCGCCGGCGGCCAGGTCAAGCGCCTGCCGGACACCCCTCGCTGATGCCCGGCGCATCGCCCAGCCTTGCCGGCCAGGCAGCCGAAGATCACGCCCTTGAATACCTTCAAGGGCAAGGTCTGCGGCTGCTGGAGCGCAACTGGCGATGCAAGGGGGGCGAGCTCGATCTGGTCATGCTCGATGCCGATACAGTAGTATTCGTCGAAGTCCGCTACCGGTTGCATGCGGAGTTCGGCGGAGCGCTCGCCAGTATCGATGGGCGCAAGCAGCAACGACTGGCGCTTGCCGCCAACCTCTTCCTGCAGCACGAACCCCGCTGGGCCACCCGCCCCTGCCGCTTCGACGTTATCGCCCTGCAGGGCCGGGGGCATGCGGGGCAACCGCTTCAATGGCTGAAAAATGCCTTCGAATGCTGAACCCAATTCGATTTTCTAGCTCTATGTTTCGCGGGCTGGTCACTGTTGCGCGTAGCAAAGGCCACCGCCCCTCTTAAGGTCACCCAGATGGACATGCAATCCCGAATTCGCCGGCTGTTCCAGGCCAGCATCGACACCAAGCAACAGGCAATGGACATCCTGGCACCCCACATCGAGCAGGCCAGCCTGGTCATGGTCAATGCCCTGCTCAACGACGGCAAGATGCTCGCGTGCGGCAACGGCGGCTCGGCCGGCGATGCCCAGCACTTCTCCTCGGAGTTGCTCAACCGCTTCGAGCGCGAGCGCCCGAGCCTGCCGGCCGTCGCCCTGACCACCGACAGCTCGACGCTTACCTCGATCGCCAACGACTACAGCTACAACGAAGTCTTCTCCAAGCAGATCCGCGCCCTGGGCCAGCCCGGCGATGTGCTGCTGGCGATCTCCACCAGCGGTAATTCGGCCAACGTGATCCAGGCGATCCAGGCCGCCCATGACCGCGAAATGATTGTCGTCGCCCTGACCGGGCGCGATGGCGGCGGCATGGCCTCGCTGCTGCTGCCCGAGGACGTGGAGATCCGCGTCCCCGCCACGGTCACCGCGCGCATCCAGGAAGTCCACCTGCTGGCGATCCACTGTCTGTGCGACCTGATCGACAGCCAACTGTTCGGGAGTGAAGAATGATCTCCAAGCGTATCGGCCTGATGGCCCTGACCCTGTGCCTCGGCGTATCGGGCTGCAGTTCCGTGCTCACCTCGGCGCGTAACTCGCCTATCGAGGATGACCGCGGCACCCGCACCATCGGCAGCAAGATCGATGACTCGCTGATCGAGACAAAGGTCTCGGTCAACATCGCCAAGGCCAACCCGGAGCTGGACAAGGGCTCGCACATCGTCGTCAGCAGCTACAACGGTGTTGTGCTGCTCGCCGGCCAGACACCCCGCGCCGACCTCAAATCCCTCGCCGAACAGACCGCCGGCCAGGTTCAGCGAGTCAAGAAGGTGCACAACGAGCTGCAGGTGATGCAGCCGTCATCGATCCTGGCGCGCAACAACGACGCCTGGCTGACCACCAAGATCAAGACCCAGATGCTGACCGACGAGAGCGTGCCCAGCTCACGCATCAAGGTCATCACCGAAAATGGCATCGTCTACCTGCTCGGCCTGGTCAGGCAACAAGAGGCCAACGCCGCCACCAATGTGGTGCAGGGTGTGTCGGGCGTGCAGAAGATCGTCAAGCTGTTCGAATACATCGACTGACAACCCCTCGGCGAGCGTCGGGACGCTCGCCTTTTTCACTCTGATCCAGGAAGTACCCCATGAAGAAGTTTCTGCTGCCCGCCCTGCTGATCGGCACCTTCGCCACCCTGGCCGGCTGCTCCACCCCGAGCGTGATCACCCTCAACGATGGCCGCGAACTGCAGACCACCGACACGCCGCACTTCGACCGCAACTCCGGCTTCTACGAGTTCAAGCAACTGGACGGCAAGCCGACCCGCATCAACAAGGACCAGGTGCAGAGCATCAAGGACCTGTAATTGCGGCAGCCATGAAAAAGGCGATCCCTGCGGATCGCCTTTTTTGTCCCTGCCTGTTACTTCACGACTTTCAGGCTCGGACGACCACTGGGACGCGGCGGCTCGGGCGGACCATCGTCATCCGGCTCGACAACGTCGTCCTCAAGGTCATCCTCGTCCGCGAGCGGCGGCTCCAGCTCGAAGACCATACCCTGGCCATTCTCCCGGGCATAGATCCCCAGGATGGCGCCGATGGGCACATACAGCGTGTGCGCCACACCACCGAAGCGTCCTTCGAAACTCACCGCCTCGTTGTCCATGTGCAGGCTGCGCACGGCACTGGGAGAGATGTTCAGGACGATCTGGCCATCGCTGGCGAAACCTTGGGGCACCTGAACGGCCGGGTACTCGGCGTTGACCAGCATATGGGGCGTGCAATCGTTGTCGACGATCCACTCGTACAGCGCGCGAACCAGATAGGGGCGACTGGAGTTCATCAACGGCTCCTCTTTAAACCTTGCGCATTTCACGTTCAGTAGCAGACAGGCTCGCCTGGAAAGGCTCGCGGGCGAACTGTCGCTCCATGTAATCCAGCAGCGGCTTGGCCTGCCGCGGCAATTCGATACCCATCACCGGCAAGCGCCAGAGTATGGGCAATAGACAGCAATCGACCAGACTCTGCTCCTCACTCATGAAGCAGGCCATTTCAGCGAACAGCGGGGCCACGCCCGTCAGGCTCTCGCGTAACTCCTTGCGCGCCTGGGTACGTGCCGGCTCGCTGCTGCGCGGATCCAGCACGGTGTCGGCCAGGCTGCACCAGTCGCGCTGGATGCGGTGCATCAGCAGGCGACTGTTGCCGCGGGCCACCGGATAGACCGGCATCAGCGGCGGGTGCGGGTAACGCTCCTCGAGGTACTCCATCACCACGCTCGACTCGTACAGCGCCAGATCGCGATCGACCAGGGTCGGCAAGCTGCCGTAAGGGTTCACTTCGACCAGCTTGGGCGGCAGGCGGTTGGTGTCGACATCGATGATCTGCACCGTGACGCCTTTCTCCGCGAGCACCAGGCGTACCCGATGAGAGTAATGGTCAGCGGGGTCGGAATAGCAGGCTAACCTGTTGGTTGCGCCCATGTAGCGCCTCCTCGCACGGGATGCTTGTAAAAACTGCAAATGAAAACGCGCCCGGGGTGCCCCAGCGACATGACTGGGGCACCCCGGGCGCGTTCAACTACCAGAAACTACTGCGTGATCAGTGCACGTCCTTCCAGTATTCGCGCTTGAGCAAGTAGGCGAACACGAAGAAGAAAGCCAGGTACAGCAACACGTAGGTACCGATGCGCTGGCTTTCCAGTTTGACCGGGTTGGCCGAATAGGCCAGGAAGGTCACCAGGTTCTTGACCTTCTCGTCGAACTGCTCAGCCGTCAGGGTACCGGATTTCTCCTCGACGGTCAGCTGGTCGCACGCTTCATGGGTCAATGGGCTGCCGGTCAGCGGGTCATATTGCTTCTTGCCGTCGACCACACTCTGCACCTGCTTGCAGCCAATCACCTGGTTGCCCTGCAGGCCAACCAGCACGTTAGGCATGCCGACGTTGGGGAAGACCTTGTTGTTTACCCCGTATGGCCGCGACTTGTCTTCATAGAAACTGCGCAGGTAGGTGTACAACCAATCGTTGCCACGCACCCGGGCAACCAGGGTGAGGTCGGGCGGCGCAGCGCCGAACCAGGTCTTGGCATCATTGGGCTGCATGCCGATCTTCATGTGGTCGCCGATCTTGGCGCCAGTGAACACCAGGTTTTCGAGCATCAGCTCGTGGGGGATCCCCAGGTCGTCGGCGACACGCTCGTATCGCTGGAACTTGGCACTATGGCACCCCATGCAATAGTTGGCGAAGGTGCGTGCGCCATCCTGCATCGCGGCCTTGTCGGTCAGGTCGATATCGACCTTGTCCAGCTCCAGGCCGTGTTCGGCGGCGAACGAAAGGCCAGGCATCAATGCCAGCAAGCATACTGCAATAAACTTTTTCATCAGCCAGTCACCCTTTCCGGAACCGGTTTGGTCTTCTCGAGCCTTGTGTAGAACGGCATCAGCAGGAAGTAGGCGAAGTACAACACCGTGCACACCTGCGACAGCAAGGTACGCCCCGGGGTCGGCGCCAGCACGCCCAGCACGCCAAGGATGACGAAGGCCACGCAGAACACCAGCAACCAGATCTTGCTCAGCCAGCCCTTGTAGCGCATCGAGCGCACCGGACTGCGGTCAAGCCAGGGCAACACGAACAGCACCGCGATTGCCGCGCCCATGGCAATCACCCCGAACAGCTTGTCGGGCACCGCGCGCAGAATCGCGTAGAACGGCGTGAAGTACCAGACAGGGGCGATATGCTCAGGGGTCTTGAAGGCGTTGGCCTGTTCGAAGTTCGGTTTTTCCAGGAAGTAGCCACCCATTTCCGGGAAGAAGAACACCACGGCACAGAACACGAAGAGGAACACCACCACACCGGCGATATCCTTGACGGTGTAGTACGGGTGGAACGGGATGCCATCCAGCGGGATGCCGTTCTCGTCCTTTTTCTTCTTGATGTCCACGCCATCGGGGTTGTTCGAACCCACTTCGTGCAGCGCCAGGATGTGCAGCACCACCAGGCCCAGGATCACGATAGGCAGGGCCACCACGTGCAGGGCGAAGAAGCGGTTCAGGGTGATGCCGGAGATCAGGTAGTCACCACGGATCCACTGGGTCAGGTCATCACCGATTACCGGGATCGCACCGAAAAGCGAGATGATCACCTGGGCACCCCAGTAAGACATCTGCCCCCAGGGCAGCAGGTAGCCCATGAACGCCTCGGCCATCAACGCCAGGTAGATCAGCATGCCGAACAACCAGACCAGCTCGCGCGGCTTCTGGTAGGAGCCGTAGAGCAGCCCGCGGAACATGTGCAGGTAGACCACGATAAAGAACGCCGAGGCGCCGGTGGAGTGCAGGTAGCGCAGGATCCAGCCGTACTCGACGTCGCGCATGATGTACTCGACCGAGGCAAAGGCCTCTTCCGCCGAGGGGGTGAAACTCATGGTCAGCCACACGCCGGTGACGATCTGGTTGACCAGCACCAGCAACGCCAGGGAGCCGAAGAAGTACAGGAAGTTGAAGTTCTTGGGCGCGTAATACTTGCTTAGATGGTCTTCCCACATTTTCGTCGCGGGGAAGCGCGCATCGATCCACTCCATGAACTTGCTCATCATGCGTTCTCCTGATCGACGCCGATGACGATGATTTCGTCCGACTCGTACGAGTGCGGTGGCACTGGCAGGTTGAGAGGCGCCGGCTGGGATTTGTAGACGCGCCCGGCCAGGTCGTAGTGCGAACCGTGGCAGGGGCAGAAATAGCCACCGACCCACTTCGGCCCCAGGTCAGCCGGGGCAACTTCAGGGCGGAAGGTTGGCGAGCAACCCAGGTGCGTGCACAGACCTACCAGGATGAGAATCTCGGGCTTGATCGAGCGAACTTGCGGGTCGACGTAGGTCGGCTGCACCGACGCCTTGGATTCAGGATCGGACAGCTCACCGGTGATCTTTTTCAGATTACCGAGGATCTCCTCCGTTCGCCGCACGATGAATACAGGTTGCCCCCGCCATTCAGCTACCATCTGCTGACCGGGCTCGACCTTGGCGATATTGACCTTCACCGGTGCCCCTGCGGCTTTCGCCTTGGCACTGGGAAACCATGACCCCACGAACGGTACCGCTGCCCCCACTGCCCCCGCTGCCCCGACCACGGATGTCGCGGCTACGAGGAAGCGGCGCCGGCCTGCGTTGACGCCGTCATTGCTCATTCAGTCCTCTCCCATCAGCTTGCTTGGCCTGTTTGAACAGGCATCTACTTAGGTACGTCTGTGGCACTAAAAATTGGCCGCAATGGTAAGGAACAAATCCACACGCTGACAAGGTGATTACCCGCTCGTCGGGCTACTACCCTCGCTTTGCTTGATCTGCGTCTATGCGACAAACGGCCACGGACTAGCAGACAGGTTAGTTGAAGACATAAAAAAAGCCCGGTTCCAAAAAGGAACCGGGCTTTTTTCGACTGCCGAAGCGGTATTAACGCTTGGAGTACTGAGGACGCTTACGCGCTTTACGCAGACCCACTTTCTTACGCTCAACTTCACGAGCGTCGCGGGTGACGTAGCCAGCACGACGCAGAGCGCCACGCAGGGTTTCGTCGTATTCCATCAGGGCGCGGGTGATGCCGTGGCGGATTGCACCGGCCTGACCGCTGACACCACCACCGGAAACGGTGACGTAGATGTCGAACTTCTCAACGGTTTCGGTCAGTTCCAGCGGCTGGCGAACAACCATGCGAGCGGTTTCGCGGCCGAAGAACACGTCCAGAGAACGGTTGTTGATGGAGATGTTACCGGTACCTGGACGCAGGAAAACGCGAGCGGTTGCGGTCTTGCGACGGCCAGTGCCGTAGTTTTGAGTCGCCGACATAATGAACTATCCCGTTAGATCTTCAGTTCTTGAGGCTGCTGAGCAGTGTGTGGGTGAGCAGCACCCGCGTACACTTTCAGCTTGCGGTACATGTCGCGACCCAGCGGGTTCTTCGGCAGCATGCCTTTGACCGCGGTTTCGATAACACGCTCAGGGGCCTTGGCGATCAACTTCTCGAAGTTGATTTCCTTGATACCGCCCGGGAAGCCGGAGTGGGAGTAGTACATCTTGTCGGAAGACTTGGCACCAGTCACACGGATCTGCTCGGCGTTGATGACGACGATGTAGTCGCCGGTGTCAACGTGAGGGGTGTATTCTGGCTTGTGCTTGCCACGCAGGCGGCTAGCGATTTCGGTAGCCAGACGACCCAGGGTCTGACCAGCGGCGTCGACTACGAACCACTCGCGCTTTACTGTTTCCGGTTTAGCAGTAAAAGTTTTCATTCTCTAAAGCCTCAGAGGCCGCCCAGCGAAAAATAGACGGCGAATCTTACTGGATAGTGCACAGCTTGCCAAGGGCAAGCGCGCAGCCGAACGCTGACGCTTTTGGGGGCTCGGGTCGGGCACGCCAATGTTCGACAAGGGTTCCCTGCATGGTGGTGCATCACTTCCGCCACACGGAGAGGGGCAGAATTATCCAGATTGCAGGAAAAATTTCAACCTGCTTTTATGGACTTCTTTGTCACGGAGCACCTTCCCGATGGAATACCGCAAGCTCGGTCGTACCGACCTCGATGTCAGCGCCCTGTGCCTGGGCACCATGACCTGGGGTGAACAGAACACCCAGGACCAGGCCTTCGCCCAGATCGCCCTGGCCAAGGCCAGCGGCATCAACTTCATCGACACCGCCGAGATGTACCCGGTGCCACCGCGCCCGGAGACCTACGCCGCCACCGAACGCGTCATCGGCAACTGGTTCGCCGCCAACGGCGACCGTGACGAATGGATCCTCGCCAGCAAGGTCGCCGGCCCCGGCAACGGCATCAGCCACATCCGCGATGGCCAACTCAAGCACAACCGCCAGCACATCGTCGCCGCGCTGGAGGAGAGCCTCAAGCGCCTGCAGACCGACCGCATCGACCTCTACCAGTTGCACTGGCCCGAGCGCAGCACCAACTTCTTCGGCAAGCTCGGCTACCAGCACCTGCCCCAGGACATCTTCACTCCGCTGGAGGAAACCCTGGAGGTGCTCGATGAACAGGTGCGCGCCGGCAAGATCCGCCACATCGGCCTGTCCAACGAAACCCCGTGGGGCACCCTGAAATTCCTGCACCTGGCCGAAACCCGCGGCTGGCCCCGCGCGGTGTCGATCCAGAACCCCTACAACCTGCTCAACCGCAGCTTCGAAGTGGGCCTGGCAGAGGTGGCAATCCGCGAGCAGTGCGGTTTGCTGGCCTATTCGCCGCTGGCCTTCGGCATGCTGTCGGGCAAGTACGAAAACGGCGCCCGCCCGGAACACGCCCGCCTGACCCTGTTCAGCCGCTTTGCCCGCTATTCCAATCCGCAGACCGTGGCCGCCTGCGGCCGCTATGTGCAGCTGGCCCGCGAACACGGGCTGGACCCGGCGCAGATGGCGCTGGCGTTCGTGACCCGGCAGCCGTTCGTGACCAGCAACATCATCGGCGCGACGAACCTCGAGCAACTGCGCAGCAATATCGACAGCCAGGCGTTGAATCTGGGCGATGAACTGCTGGCGGCAATCGAGGCGGTCCATCAGGAGCAGCCAAACCCCGCGCCTTGATGCAACGCAGGCGCTGCACTGCTCTTTCGTGGGGTAGACACAATCGCCAAAAAATAAGACGATCCAGCCGGTGATTGACCACTCTACCCTATAAGAACAATGACAATGATGTTTACCCAACCCCCGGCGTCGCTGCGGCGCGTCAGCATCCTGGCCGTTGATAAAGTGTTCGCTTCGACACTGATGCAGGCCAAGGACTTCTTCCACCTGGCCAGCCTGCGCTACAGCAAGCAGCTGGGCCTGGGCCTGCAACCGATGTTCGAGATCGGCCTGGTGAGCCCGGACGGTTTGCCCGTGGACAGCTTCAGCAACGTGCAGTTACCGGTCGACAGCGGCCTCAACGACGCCGACGTGATCATCCTGCCGGCCTTCTGGGACGACTTCGACAACCTGCTGCAACGCTATCCGCAGGTACTGCCCTGGCTGCGCGAGCAGCATGCCCGTGGCGCGGTGCTATGCGCCGAGGCCAGCGGCGTGTTCTGGCTGGCCGAGTCGGGGCTGCTCGACGGCAAGGAGGCGACCACCTACTGGCGCTTCTTCAGCAGCTTCGCCGAGCGCTTCCCGAAGATCCGCCTGAACCAGGACAAACACCTGACCGACGCCGACAATCTCTACTGCGCCGGTGGCACCACCTCGGCCTGCGACCTGTACATCTACCTGATCGAGCGCTTCTGTGGCGCCAACGTGGCCCGCGCGGTGGCCCGCGACATCCTCTACGAGGTGCAGCGCAGCTATACCCCGGGGCGCATGGGCTTCGGCGGCCAGAAGCTGCACCAGGACCTGATCATCCTGCAGATCCAGCACTGGCTCGAAGAGCACTTCGCCGACAAGTTCCGCTTCGAGGATGTGGCGCGCAACCACGGCATGAGCATCCGCAATTTCATGCGCCGCTTCCAGAGTGCCACCGGCGACAAGCCCCTGCACTACCTGCAGCGCCTGCGCATCGAGACCGCCAAGGGCCTGCTGTCGAGCACGCGCAAGAGCATAAAGACGATCAGCTACGAGGTGGGCTACGACGACGCGAGTTTCTTCGCCCGGCTGTTCCGCCAGCACACGGAGTTGTCGCCGAACCAGTATCGCCAGCAGTTCATGCAAGAGGCCTGAATACGACAAGG